>JBBSYQ010000020.1:0-6837 GCA_038045145.1 Nanobdellota archaeon | reverse complement strand
ATTTGAATGGTTGCAATTGTCTCTTCTTTTCCCAGCGTGTTTTTTATCTGCACATCAATTTTTGGACCATAGAAAGCGGCTTCGCCCTTTCCCTCAACAAATTTCTTTCCGTAATCTTTCATCGCTTTTTTTATTTCGTTTGAAGCATATTCCCAGTCTTTTTCATTCCCAGTATATTTGTCCGGATTTTTCTTGAAGTCGGGAAGAGAAAGGCGGAACCAATAATTTTTTATCCCCATTACTTTGTAAACTTCTTCAAACATCTTCAAGACTTTCAAAAATTCTTCTTTAAGCTGTTCTTGTTTAAGATAAATATGCGCATCATTTTGAGTCATGCTTCTTACTCTTATCAATCCGTAAGTTACTCCCGAGAGTTCATTTCTGTAAACAGTTCCCGCCTCTGCAAGTTTAAACGGCAAATCCCGATAGCTGTTAACTAATTTTTTGTAAATCATATGGTGGTGCGGGCAGTTCATTGGTTTCAGATAATATTTAACTCCGTCGATTTCAAGAGGGGAATACATTGACTCGGCATAATATGGAAGGTGCCCTGTTTTTTCATATAAAACACCCTTAGTTATGTGCGGAGTTGTTACATATTGGAATTCATTTTTTGTCTCAATTTCCCTCATGAATCTAATTAGTTCGTCTTTCACAATCTCTCCACTAGGAAGCCAAAGAGGAAGACCAGGACCTATATCGTCGGAAAAAGCGAACAATTTCATATCTTCTCCAATAATTCTATGGTCATTTGGAGGCAAATTTTTTCTGTCTAAAATAATTTTCTGCTCTTTTGCTTGCTTTGGTTTTTTGTTTTCAATCTCTCCAATATTTATTTCCCTGCTCAACTCACTTAACGGATGTCCCTTAACTTTCAATTCAAATTCCTTGTAATATCCAAACGGAGCTCTTGTAACTTTGAATTTTTTGCTCAACTCTTTTGCAGTCTTGTCAAGAACTTCAATTGCTTTTTCGGGCGACGCAAGTTCACTTGATAAATGCGCATAAGGATAAAGAACAATATTTTTTGCCTTGACTTGATTTGCAATGTCTTCAATGTTTTCAACGAATTTTTTCACAATTTCTTCAACTACATTATCCGATTTCTCGACGGCAGTAAGAACAACCAAAGCGTCTCTAACGTTTTGCTCAATTTTTTCTTTTTCAGGCAAATCGGCAATTGTTTTAAGTGCTTTTTTCAGCGGCTTGAACTTGATATAATCAACATGAAGGAACAATGTTTTCATGAAAAGAAAAGGAGAATGGGATTTATAAAATTAATTAACAATCCAAGAATAGATAATTTTTTAAGGTTTAATTAACTGCCATTTTTATGAAAAAGCAAATTTTGGATTTTACTGTAATAATAGAAAAAGACGAAGAAGGCATTTTTGTGGCAAGAGTTCCCGAGATTGAAGGATGCTACACTCAGGGCAAAACCTTGCAGGAAGTTCTGGAAAGAATTAAAGAAGCGATTGAAGTTTGCCTGGAAGGAGACAAAGAGGAAATAAATCCCATGAAATTTGTTGGAATACAAAAAGTGCAAGTAGAGAGAGTTCTTCCCATTTAAAATGCCAGAATTGATAAGAATTTCCGGCAAGGAATTATGCAAAATTCTTGAAAAATTAGATTTTGAAAAGATACATGGAAAAGGAAGTCATGTAAGATTTAAACATCCCGATGGAAGAAGAACCGTGATTCCAATTCACGGAAATGAAAAACTTGGCAAAGGATTGCTTCTTGAGATATTAAAGCAAATAAAAATCAGCAAAGAAGAATATGAAGAATTGAGGAAATAAATTAAAGAGATTTCAAAATTAGTGCTTAAAACTTTATGTTAATCTGTTTTTTTCCCTTGCCCCTCTTTTTTAAAATTCCATCCAATACTAAGGTTTTAACCTCAAAATTTTCGTAGTCATTTACATATTCCTTAATTTCTGAGCGAGACATTTTACCAATATCTAAAAGTATAACAGCGACGTTATTAAACACCTTTTTATAATTGTGTATTTGACCCAATAAATTTCTTAATTTTCCTTTATCTTCTGCAATTTTTAATTCAATAGCATATTTATTATCTATTACTAAATCTATTTTTCCCTTAGGGGTATCTACTTGCCGCCTTATTTTGTCCGGATATTTAATTTTTAGAAATTGTGTAAGTTGTTTTTCAAAATCATTTTCATCCCTAACATCTTCAGGTTCAAAATTATCTTTAATCTCCTCAAGTATAGAATCAAATTCACTTTGCCTTTTAACCTCAATTGTAGTTACCTTTGCTTCTTCATCTTGGTTTTTTTCAGAAACTATTGTTTTTGAAGAAGTTATTTTTTCATCTTTTAATATATCATAAATTTTTATCCTGTTCTTCTCACAGAAATTCTTTATCTGGTCAAGAGTTAAATGATTAATAATCCTGTCTATAAAATGCTCTCTGGTAACAACTCTTTTATATTTTTCACCATTAAGAGGATTTTCTGTATGGGGAAGGGGCTCGCCGATACCATAATCCTTACATATTTTTTTCAGTTCATTAACTTCAAACCTATCTAAAATTTGTTTTTTAATTTGTTTTATCTCTTGTCTTTTTTTAATATCTTCAGAAATATTTTTGCTGACTTCTTTTATAGAACTACCAACCTTATCCCAAAATCCCATTATAAACAGAAATAAAAGTTATTTATAAAATTATTTACTTCACCCCAAACTTTCCTACTTCCTTTTCCGCGAGTTTGCGTTTTCTTTGATGTTCCGCTAAAAACTTATTTATTTTTTCAATTAAAATTTCTTTTAATTCTGACGTGAGCATTCTTCCACTTTTGTAATCATCATAAATTTTTTGCAGTTTTTTGTCGTTGGGTTCAAACAAAAATTTAAGATATTGGAACGAAACATCTTTCTCTGGAACCCCTCCATATTTTCTGTGCTCTTCTAAAGTGTCTTTCCCTCCTGAAAAAGCATATTTTTTTATTTTTGTTTCAACTTCTTTTGGAGAGTCTGTCATTGCAATGTAAGAAGACTCGTCGCTGCTTGACATCTTTCCACTTCCTTTAAGACTTGGCATGAACAGATGATATGTTGAACTTAACTTAATAAATTTGTAATCTTTATGCCTGTTTCCAATGTCTCTTGTAATTCTTAAATGAGGGTCTTGGTCTATGCCGACGGGAACAATAGTTGGAACAGGTTTTCCTTCAAATTCAGGAAGTTGCGGATGAAGCATATCTGCGCTTTGCAACAAAGAAGCATTCATTTTCGCAGGAGATATCTCCCCGTAAATTGCTTTGAACTCATTGAAAGTTGCATATCTTGAAAAATTAGAAGCAAGCCTGTAATATGCATTTGATTTCTTGGCATAATCACTTCTTTCGCTCTGAAAATAAAAATCACAATTTTTTGGAGACAAACCCAAAGCAATATAATTCAACAAATATTGTTCAATTGCAATTTTCCTTAACTCTTCCAAACTCTTTTGCCTTGTTGAATAAGCTTCCAAATCAGCGACGGCAATGTAGAGTTTTGCTCCAATACTTTGATAGAAAATCATTTGCTGCACTAAAAGCATATGTCCTAAATGGAATTTCCCCGATGGCATTAAGCCCGTCATCATTACAAACTTTTTCTTGTTTTTTACAGCGTCCAGAATCCGTTCAAAATCCCTGTGGGCGAAGATAATTTTCCTTCTGAAAAGAAGATTATCACTAAAAATTTTCGGCAGGGATGGCATGGGCTTTATTCCAAACTCCTTAACCAGCTTTTCATAATTCACATCTCCAGAAACTTCCCAAGGTGTTATTTTGAAGTCATCTCTTTTTTGCATATATATCTAAAATAAACATTATTTTTAAATTTTCACTAATATTCGCGAATAGAATAATCTTTATAAATAAGTATTTGTTAATTTTAAAGAGTTTAAAATGAGAGGTATAATTTTCCCGATTCTGCTTGTATTGATGATATATTCTGTTTCTGCAGAGATAATAATAAATCAGCAGCCGGAGAAAATTTATAACATCGGCGACATCCTCAAGATTCCAGCGACAGTCACGTCCAATATAGATGTTTACGGAAGTTTTGACATGAATTTGTTGTGCAACGGCAAGGAGACGAATTTTTATAGAAACGGAATTTCCTTGTCGTCGGGAGAGCAAACAACCATCGACACTTCTCTTGCAATTACAAGGGGTTTGTTTGATTCTCTTAATTTGAATGTTTCCGCCGTAATATGCAGGATAAAATCGCTGTTTGGCGAAGAGTACAAACTTTCCGACGAGTTTAAGATTTCTGATTTGATTTCAGTCAATTTAAAAACACCGCAAAGTGAATTTAATCCCGGAGAAACTTTGGTTATTGAAGGTGAAGCGACGAGGGAAAACGGAAAGGGCGTTGATGGTTATGTTGATTTAATTTTCGTCGAGAATAAAGGAAACTCAACTAAAAGCACGACGCATCAGGGAACAGTCAGCGGCGGATTTTTCTCCGTAAGTTTTTCTCTGTCAAAAGAGATAAAGGCAGGCATGCATCTTGTTCAAATTAATGTTTATGAAAAAAATTCCGTCGGTGTTGTGACGAACAGGGGATTTGCCGACTATAATGTGCTTGTCAAGCAAATTCCAACGAGTTTGGAAATAGTTTTCAGGGAAAAAAATGTTGAGCCTGGAACAAATTTCGGAGTAAAAACGATTCTTCACGACCAGACGGGAGAGAAAATAGATTCCACTTCAATAATAACGATAAAAGACAAGAACAATAAAATTCTTGAGCAAATTGAGAAAAAAACCGACGAATTCCTTGAATTTCCGATATCATATAATCAGAAACCCGAGGAATGGAAGGTGTTTGTTGTTTCAAACAAGCTTTCCCGCGAGGCACTTTTTAACATAGCTGAAAAAGAGGAGGTAAAGGTTGAGATAATAAACAGGACACTTATTTTAACAAATACGGGCAATGTTCCTTACAACAAAACCATTTTAATAAAAATCGGGGGAGAACCTCTTAATGTGAATCCTTATCTTCAAGTAGATGAAGTCAAGAAATATGTCCTCTCTGCGCCGGACGGAGAATACAATGTGGAAATAATGAACAATGGAATAAGCCGCTTGTCTGAAATGGTGTCGCTTACGGGAAATGCGGTAGATGTAAGGGAGGCGACAAGAGGCGTTTTGAATTCCGGAAACATTTCTTTTGCATGGATTTTTGTCGTGTTTATCCTCGGTTTTATAGTGGCGGTATTTTTCAAAAGAGGATATAAAAAAAGTTTCTTCGGATACATTCCCCCCTCATTGAAACAGAGAATACGGGAATCTTCCGCGGGGAGAAATCAATCTTCAACTACAGGAAACAAAGCTGAACTTTCCTTGGCTTTGAAAGGCGAAAAACAAAATCCGAGCATAGTTTGCATTAAAATAAAAAATCTCGACGGGATTGCCGGCAACATTGAAGAAACAATCGCAAGAATTGCGGCGGTGTCAGAGGATAACAAGGCATTTATCTACAAGAGCGAGGATTATTTGTTTTTAATTATAGCACCCGTAGTAACGAAGACATTTAAAAATGAAATAAATGCATTGAAAACGGCAAAGCAGATTAAGGAGATAATTGACGAGCACAACAGAAAATTCAGGCAGAGAATTGAATTTGGAATTTCCTTAAATGACGGCGACATGATTATCCAAATGGAAGAGAACAAAATGAAATTTATGAGTTTCGGGAATTTGATGACTTTGGCAAAGAAAATATCGTCGGTATCAGACGGGGAAATTCTTCTTAGCGAAGCCATGAAAAACAAGCTTATATCAAAAGCAAAAGTTGAAAGATGTAACTTAGAGGGAGTTGACGCGTATGTGGTAAGGGAAATAAAGGAAAAAAGCGATGAAAACAAGAAGTTTGTAAATGAATTAGTCAAGAAATGGGAGAGGGAGTAGGTTTCTTCTAAACGGATAAAATAACTTTTCTAATTGTGATTAATCCAAAGAGTAGAATATTTCCCAAATTCTTTTTAATCTTGAGTATATTAATGTTAATTAAAATTTTATTGTTCAAGAACTTTTAGCGACGCTGAACTAATTAAGAATGTGTCCTGCCTTTATTGTTCTGATATGTTCTTATTGATTTATCATATCTCACGGAAAGATAATGTAACATTTTCAAATTTCTTTCAACTTCGGTTAAATCATAACTCTTTCCATTATTCAAATCAGCAACGAATTTTTCCTGTAAATTGACTGATCTATATTCCTGTCTCATAATGACAGATTTAATTTAATCGGTGGAGATTTTATTTTTTGATTTCTTGAATATTTTTTCTTTTTGCTTTTTTCCGCCGAATAATTTTGCAACGCTATATCCTGCTTCTATGATTTTTAGCCCGATCCCTGTAGAAATCAGGATTACGCCGGGAATAAATGTCCATCGGAAAACAGTTCCCGATGAGGAAAGAAAAACGAGAAACGAAGATAAAAAAGAATTTTTTGACAAGGAGATTAAATAACTTAGGGCGAAAAAAGGAAGTGAAGAAATCGTGATAAATATACCGACGATAACAAGAAGATTTGATTTTTGTTCAACCAAAAAGAACATAATCCCTGTTAAAATAAATGAAATGAAAATGGCATAGTAAAAGAATTTTTTCCAGTAATCTCCGGCGTTTTTGCCGAAAAGATATTTTCCAAGATTAAAATTATTCTCTCCAATTGCACTATCAGCACTCTCTTCCAGCAGTTGCCCGGCTGCCTCGTCTATAATTGCTTCAGGGCCTTTCTCAACTGTTGAACAGGAAATGCGGATATCTTTCCCTTCTTTTTCAGCAGCAGAAAAGAGTTTCTGACCATGCTCGTC
>JBBSYQ010000019.1:0-13127 GCA_038045145.1 Nanobdellota archaeon | reverse complement strand
GAAAATAATAAAATATGACATGACTCGCTTTTTGAAGGGAAAAAGTCTCATGCTTCAGTTAAAAGTAAGCGTTAAAGGCGAAAAAGCAGAGGCAACTCCGACGGAGACAAAACTTCTTCCTTATTTCTTAAAACGAATGGTGCGAAAAGGAACAAATTACATTGAAGATTCTTTCAGCGCAGAATGCGCCGACGCCAAAATAAGAATAAAACCATTTCTCATAACGAGGAGAAAAGTCCCGAGAAAAGTTAGAAAAGCATTGAGAAACAAGGCAAAAGAAGAGATTATCGCATATGTAAAAGATAAAAAGTCGGAAGAGTTGTTCGACGAAATAATAAAAAACACCTGGCAAAAATCATTAAGTCTCAAGCTGAAAAAAATTTATCCTCTTTCACTTTGCGAGATAAGGATTTTGAAAGTTGAGAAAGCGAAATAAGAAATCTTATATATTCTTTATTTATTAAAAACAAATGGAAAGAAAAGGGAATTGGGCGCAAACTTACACTGGAAAACAATTCTGGCCTCTTGACCCGAAAGAAGACGAAGTTAATATAACAGACATAGCTCATGCACTTTCGATGCAATGCAGATTCAATGGGCATTGCAATAATTTTTATTCTGTCGCACAGCATTCGGTCTTAGTTTCAAGAATTGTTAAGAGTAAACAAGCGCTTGCGGCATTGCTTCACGATGCTGCTGAAGCATATACAGGAGACTTAGTTTCGCCGCTGAAGAAAAACTTGCCTGAAGAATTCAAAAAAATAGAAGAAGAAATTGAACAAGCCATCTTCAAACATTTTAATATAAGTGAAATTGATTACAATGAAATTAAGAAAGCTGACAAAAGAACGCTAATAACAGAGATGAGGGATTTGATGGGAAAACCTCCTGCAAAATGGGATGAAGAGGGAGTATTTGAACCATTGCCTGAAAAAATAATTCCATTAATGCCCAATGAAGCCAAAAGACTTTTCCTTGAACGATTTAAAGAATTAACAAGCAAAAGCCTCTAGAGAGATTTGAACTCCCGACCCCCGGTTTACAAAACCGATGCTCTGCCACTGAGCTATAGAGGCGCAAAACTTCACTTTGCTCCATAAGTCGTTTTTATAAAACGCCTAAGGCGAAGTGGTTTTACGAAAAATGATTCAGAGTATAAAAGTTTTTCAGTTTGCCACTGAGCTATAGAGGCATAATATTACTTCTGTTTTTTCTTTTAAAAGTTCTTCTGTTTTGCATTTCGGAAGAATTTAAAAATTCTTTTTATCATTCATTAAAATGATTTGGCAAGATATTGTAATTTCGGTAATTATTATTGCATTTGCCTACGCATTAGTTCCGCAGATTTATCAGGGGTTTAAACAAAAAAGAGGGTTGATAAATCTGCAAACATCATTAATAACATCAATAGGATCGTACATTCTCGCAGGAGTGTATCTTACATTAGAGTTCTATTTTTCAGCTGTTCTCATTTTTATTAGCGCGATTTTATGGACAATATTATTTCTGCAGAAAATAATTTACAAAAATTAAATTTAACTTATTTAATTAAAAGTTCAGCTTTCCCGTCTTCAATCAAAATTTGCGCGATTTCTTTGGGAATTTTCGCAGTTTCTCCGGATTTAAACGGCCCCATCATTCCTCCGTCGATTCCTAGGAATTCGTCGACATCTCCCTTGAACAAAACAATTTGTTTGTCGTCGGTTTTTTCCCTGTTGTTAAACATGTTGCTATTCACTTTTTTATCAGAAGAATCAATGCACTTCATCAATTCCTCAAAAAGTTCTTTTTCAAAATCAAGCATGTTGTCAAAATCTTTTTTTGAAATTCCCGTTTCCGCGGCAATCAAAATAAGGTTCAGGATTTTCCTTTTTCTTCTTAGCATAAGCTCCTTGAAAATAGTCATCGCGTTCTCGATTTGTTTTTTCGTCCTGTTGACAACGTCTGAAAAAGAATCATCTTCCTTGAACGAAAATTCTTTTTTTTCCCTCATGTATTCGGCAAACTCTCCGATAAAATTCTTCGGGAGTTCCTGAAGTTGTTCCGAATTACGCTCCTTCCTAGAAGCCTCATAAATATCATTGTAGGTTATCATAAAAGAAAAAATAATGGCGTGTTTTTAAGAATTGTTATGCTTTCCTGTGAATGCTCATTTCATTTCAAAAATCCGGTTTTTTTCAGCAATTCATCTCCCACCATTCTCCCGAGCGTTCCTTTTCTTGCTTCCCTCTCGCAGAATTTTACTTCTTTCGGCGCGGTTTCCTGCGCAGGATAAAACAGAACCGGAACAGGGTCTGCGCTGTGTGATTTCATTTTGCACGGAGTTGAATGGTCTCCCGTAACAACAACCTTGATTTTTCTCGACGGTGCAAACTTCCGGAGAAAACTGAACAAAGTCTTGTCGATGTATTCTATAATTATTTTTTTCTCGATTGGCTTGTTGTCATGCCCCGGCGGGTCTGTTTCTTTTATGTGTATGTATGCGTAATCAAATTTATTGTAATTTTTTTCAAGCGCTTTTATTGAAATCTTGCACGCTTCCCTCAAACCGTTGTATAAATTATTGTAAACATCAAGCTCTTTTAATTTCGGGTAACTGAATGAAACCACATTCATGCCGCTGACTTTTGCAAAACCCATCTCAAGAGGCATGTATGAAACAGAAAGCCATTTTTTGTAAAACTTCAGCTTGGGTGATTCAACCCCTCCCCCTCGCACAAGAAGATAATTCGCAGACAACAAGCCTTTTCTCTTCCTTTCCTCATTAACAGGATGTTTGTTAAGAACTTCATAGACTTTCTCAAGAAATTCATTGACTATATTAACTGTATATTGCGTGTTTTCAAGTTCGTCAAGGGGTTTGCAATGTCCGATTTTTCCTGAAATCAACTTGTTCCCGAGATAAGCTGCATCATTTCCTGTAAGGTTGTCTGAAAATCCCCCGCGAAAAACTAAAACCCCTCGATGTTGTATCGTCGGCTTGAAGACAAATTCACACGGCATTTTTATTTTGTTTATCGCCTTCGCAAGAACTTCAGCTTCACTCGTCGTTAAAGTCCTGCCTGCTCTTCTGTCCAGGACATTTCCTCTTTCAATTGAATCAATGCTTGCAAAATTTGTCCTGAATGCCAAATCCCCTCGCAATAATTTAATGTCAACTCCTCTTGCTTCCAATTGCCCGCGGGTGCTGTTCATGGGCTCGTTTCCAAAAATTGAAATAATCGCCTCGTCAGATTCAGGCACATATCCTGGTTTGACGGGATATAAAAATCCCAGTTCGCCCCTCGCTGCAAAAAAATCCATGTTCGGAGTGTCTGCAACTTCCAGCGGCGTTTTATCGCCGAACTGCGAAACAGGCAAATCCCCCAGCCCGTCAAGCAGAATTAATATCCCCTTCATAAAATTAGATAAGAGACTATCTTTATAAAAATTTGGATAATTTGGTTGTTAGAGTAAACTTAGTTAATTTAGTTTCTAAAGGAATACAAGATTCATGATGATAAATATACAAAATAATTAATTGTCATTGGTGGCGGAAAGAAATAAAATTCAGCAAAAATTCTAAAATTTATAAACATCTTTTGTCTGTTAAAATTATGTTTAAATTCTTAAAAGAAAAACTTAAAAGTTGGACGGAAAAGATAGCAAAGCATGAAGAAATTGAGAAGGAAAAGCCGGAAAAAGTCGGGAAAAAAACAAAAGAGAAACCTGAAAAAATTGAAGAAAAGATTTATGATAATTTAAAGAAAAAAGCAGATAAGATAAAAAAAATAGTTCATCTTGAACCCTCTTTGGACAAGCAATTAAGAGGCGAAACTATTGGAGAAGGATTAAAAAATCTGGAGGAAACTGAAGAAGCGAAACCCGGAACGCAATCTTTCTTCCAAAAAATAACGGCTCGGATTTCTAAAGTAAAAATTTCTGAAAAAGAATTCTCTGTCTATTCAGAAGAGCTTGAAAATCTTCTTCTTGAAAATAATGTTGCCTTTGAAGTTGCGGAAAAAATTATTGGAGAATTAAAAAAAAGAATGGTTGGAAAGGAACTGCTGAAAAAAGAAGTCGAAGAGGACATTAAAGATTCTTTAAGGGACATAATCGAGGAAATCCTGATTAAACCTTTTGATTTGGTTGAAAAAATAAAATTAAAGGATGAAAAACCGTATGTAATTTTATTCTGCGGAATTAATGGAAGCGGAAAAACGACGACAGTTGCAAAAATAGCTGATTTTCTTAAAAGAAAGAAAATTTCATGCGTCTTAGCCGCAGCCGACACATTCCGTGCTGCAAGCATTGAACAGCTTAAAAAACACGGGGAAAAAATAGGTGTAAAAATTATTTCACATGATTACGGAAGCGACCCTGCATCAGTTGGATTTGACGCAGTGCAATATGCAAAGAAAAATCATGTTGATTGCGTTTTGATTGACACTGCGGGAAGAATGCATACTGCGAAAAATCTCTTGAAAGAAATTGAAAAAATATCAAAAGTCTGCAAGCCGGACACAAAAATTTTCGTCGGGGAAAGTATTACGGGAAATGATGCGATTGAACAGGTGAAAAGCTTCGATTTAGCGATAGGAATAAATGCAATCATCCTAACAAAGTCTGACATCGACGAGAAAGGCGGCACAGCTCTTAGCGTCGGCTATGTAACAAGAAAACCAATTCTCTTCCTCGGAACAGGACAAGAATACGATGCAATTGAAGTCTTTGACAAAAGGAAATTCGTGGAGAGGTTGGGGTTGTAATTTATGTTGTCTTTCTAAAATGATAAAAAAACACAAGGTTTATAAACAGATTTCTGCAATTTTTCTCATGGCTACAAGGATTGATTATTTGAATATTACGTTACCTAAGAGAAATGCAGATGAAATAGAAAAAGAGATTAAGGGTAGAACTTTTTCTCCAAGCAATAGATCAATTGGAGAAATACTTTTATTAGAAAGAGTTGATGGACAAGAAAGAACTACCGGCAGATTTCTATGGCAAAGAAAAGAACAAGAGCCAACAAGATTAAGAACGGTATTGGACGCAGATGAAGAGATCATTGAAGGAATTGTCTCTCATTTAAATGATTATTCTTTTGTGTATATAGAACAATATCTTAAGGGGGTAACTTCAGCTATATTTGATTTTTGGGGTAAAAAGATTGATGATGATGAACGAAAAAGAAAGATAAGACTTAATGAAAAAAATATCGCAGATTGTATTAGAGGGTTAAAAAATCTAAGTCTATATTATAACTCCTTGGAGACTCGTCTTGATGAGACTATTGTAGATAAGGATAGTAATGGAAACTATCAGCATTATGATAAATATTCTTCTCAGGTGCAGGGGGTAATAGACGGAGAAATTAGAAATGTATTAAGAGCTAAAGATATATTATCTAATAATGGAATTTATACTGGGGAAGTTACATTTCATTAAATTTAATCCAATCCATATTCTTCAAACTTGTGTGTTTTCAAAACTAAATTACTTCGCCATTCGTCAATTAAATCTTTGAATTTTTGTCTTATTTCTGTTGAAATTTTTTCAAGCTCATCTCCATCTTTCGCAATCAAAACACAGGTAAAATCGTAATCTCCCATTATTGATAGTAATTCAATGCACCTCGGATGTTTTTTCAGATAAGAAATAAATTCATCTAAACTTTTTTGGCTCACATTTCTCACTTTAATTTTAATGTCTGCAATCAATGGAAAACCAATCGCCTTCGGCTCAATCAAAATCGTCGGCTGGAAAATTCCTTTCTCCATCATAACTTTAATTCTCTTGTGAGTTGAATCAATGCTCAATCCGACTTTCTTCGCAATTTTTTTCAGCTGTTCTCTCCCGTTTTCCTGCAAGATTTTCAGTATTTTTTTGTCTTTCTCGTCGATAATTCTTGACTTCAAAGCAGTTTTTACAGGCATTTTAGAGTAAATTAAGACATACTTATAAATTTATCGTATTTTTTAAGACATTTATGGGAAAAAACTTATATACATACTAATATATGAAATTATAACTAAATTACTACAAAAAAGTAATAAAAATAAAAACGAAAATGACAAAGAAACCAAAAGAAAAATTAAAATATATTGGAACCGTAAGATTGCAGGAAGGCGGGGCGATTCAAGTTATAAAATTTGAAAATCTTGAAGATGAAGCTGGTATAGTGCTTACAAAACGCCTTACTCCCGAGTTAGCGGGAGAAGCCAGAAATGTTTCCGATATGGATTTAGCTAGATGTCTTTTAAGTAAATCCAAGAGAACAGTTTACACCGGAGTGAGAGTGTCTTATGAAGCGGCCATTGCTATTCGGGACACATTAGTCTCTATGTTTCCTTATGAAATTTATCCGGAACATCGTAAATATTTTCCCCTATTTGATGAAAAGAATTCTTCAATGAAGGAAGAGAATCGTAGTGGAATAAGAATCCATCCTAAATATATAAGAGAAGAATAAAATGACAAAATTAACAAAATGTCTCACAAACAAATAACTCAAAAGGAAGCATTTGGCTGTTCAGTTGCATGTGTAGCAAGTTTATTAGGAATTTCTTATAATAAGTCATTAAAATTATTCGGAAAATACATGAAAACAGGTGGTGCTTATTGTAGTGAGGTTGGAGTTGTAAAATGAAACTGAGAATAGCTGTGGTACAATTTGAAATTAAACAATTTTCACCAAATAAAAATCTGAAGAAAGCTGAAAATTTTATTAAAAAGGCATCTAAAGAAAAAGCAGACATAATTGTATTCCCTGAAGATTTCCTGACGGGAGGGATTACCAAAAAAGAAATAGACACATACGCTGATTCAAATAAAAAGTATCGGACACTCTTTCAAGAACTTGCACGAAAATATAAAATAGACCTTGTAGCAGGTTCAATTTTAGAAAAAGAATGGAAGGGGTTTTACAATGTATGTTATTACATAAATTCAGCTGGAAAAATAAAAGGAAAATACAAAAAGATAAATCTATGGTGGACAGAAAGAGAACATATTTCACCGGGAAATGAAATCTGTGTCTTTAACACAAGATATGGAAAAATAGGTTTGATAATCTGTTGGGACTTAATGTTCCCAGAAATATTCAGAAGAAGAATAAAAAAAGGTGCAAGGATAATATTTTGTCCAAGCTTATGGTACAAAGGAATAAATTTTAAGCCATATCAAAAATTAAATCCAAATGCAGAAAAAGAGCATGTAAATACTCTTTGCAAAACGCGGGCTGTTGAGAACAATATCTTCCTAATATATGCAAATGCTATTGGAATGCTAAAAAATTCTAAAGAAAAGTTTGACGAAGCAATAGGACAATCACAAATAACTGCCCCAATAAAAGGGGTTCTAAAAAAAGCTAAAGACAAAACAGAAATGATGTTCATTCAGGAAATCAATACAGACATTTTAAAAGACGCCGAGCGCGCATACGGGATAAGAAAAGATTTGAAAAACAGATTTTGAGTTAAATTAAACTTTTTTCCCTCCCTTTACAAAACACAGCAAAATAACTGCAACAAATGCAACAACAGACAAATATTCAAACATTAACTTATGGTTTATATCCCATAAAATTCCTGCAACCAGTCCACCAGGAATGCTCACCAATCCCATAGCTGTGTAAAAAAATCCGAGGGCAGTTCCCTTCATTTCTCCCGCAAGGTCTGAGACAAGAGCTCTCTGGCTTGAATTGGTTATTGCATAAACAAGTCCGTAAAGCGAGAACAAGATGAACAAATGAACAAAATTACTCAAAAATATAAAACCGATTGTTATAATCAAGAACAAGAAATATCCTGCAAGCAAAATTCTCTTTCTTCCAAATCTATCTGACAATTCTCCAAAAGGCGTTACAAAGATTGCATAAACAAGATTAAACAAAATATAAAATAAAAGAGGATAAATCACGCTTCCAGTTATCTCTTCCGCCATAAGCATTAAGAACATATACAATCCAAAATTAGCGAATGAAAAAACAGAGACGACAAAAACAAAATATTTTAATCTTCCGTCTAAATCTTCAACACCCCTTAACAAATTTTTCTTTATTGCTTTGATTTTCGGTTCTTTCACAAAAAAAATCGGCACGATGGAAAAAAATGAAATAACTGCCGCCAAAAATATGATTGTCTTGAATTCAAATCCAAATTTCCAGAATAGGAAAATAACTATTAATGTTCCAACAACTCCACCTAGAGTATCAAGCATCTGAATTATCCCGAAATTTTTTCCGCGATGATTTAGGGAATCTGCAATTATTGCATCTCTCGGTGCATCCCTGAATTTACCGAACCTTTCCAGGGAAACAAACCATAAGAGACTCTGCCACGTCGTCGCAAGTCCTATAAAAAACTTGAATATAAACGAGAAAAAATATCCCAAAAAAACGAATATTTTTCTTTTTCCAATCCTGTCTGAAAGCCACCCGCCGAAAATTTTGAAAATACTTGAAAGCCCCTCTCTCAATCCCGAGATTAAACCAATTGCAACCCCTCCTCCACCAAGAGCGCCGATATAAAATGGAAGTATTGAAGAAATCATGTCTCCGCCGACATCATTCAAAAAACTTGAACTTCCCAAGAACCAAGCATTTCTTTTCGCCTTTAATTCAACCCCTTTCTCTTTCATCACAAGAATAATAAAAATTTATTTATAAAGATAATGCCGACGAGAAATTGAGAACAATAAAAAATTTTATGTTATTTTTAATTCTCTTGAAGGCAGGCAAATTTTATTACCAAATCAAAGTCAAGACAAGAACAAAGTAAATTCGCAGTAGATAGTAATTATTTTCTGAAGAAATTTTGTTATTAATTAATTTGTTTTCAGGGTGGGCGGGTGGGAACTGATTAAGAATAAAAAATTCATACAAGGTTACAAGCGAGTTGATCGGGACTTGGTGCAGGACTAAATTCTTTTTCGCAGAGAAAACCCAAAACTTAAAAATCTCCTGTTTCCTTCTAAAATTAAATCATCTTTTAACTCTTCGGGTTGGGTGAGTAACTTCGTGGTAGAAAGTAACTTGAATATTAACACTCATGCGGAGTTGTGAGTAGGTCGGGGAGATGGTGATGGGAAGATAAGATGCTGGAAAAACTCGGCGAAATTTTAAGAAAAGCAACAGACAAGATAGCGAATGCCATTTTCCTAGACAAAAATCTTGTTGATTCCATAGTAAAGGACTTGCAAAGAGCATTGATTGAAGCAGATGTAAATGTCCAACTTGTAAAGGAACTTTCTGACAAATTAAAAAAAGCGGCATTTGACGAGAGAATTAAGGAAATAGATAAAAAAGAGCACTTGATAAAAGTTCTTCACGACGAACTTCTGAAAATTCTCGGCGAACATAAAACGCTGAAACTGCAAAAACAAAATCGAATTCTTCTGCTTGGTCTGTACGGGGCGGGAAAAACTACAACGACGGCAAAACTTGGAAATTATTATGCAAAACGCGGGAACAAAGTCGCCATCGTCGGATTGGATGTTCATCGTCCTGCAGCATCGGAACAACTTCAGCAATTAGCGGAAAAAAACAAACTCTCTTATTTTATTGATTTGGAAGAAAAAAATCCTGTAAAACTTTGGAAAAATTTTGAAAAAAAATTGAAGGATTACAATATTGTAATAATAGATACTGCAGGAAGACACACACTGGATAAAGATTTAATCAATGAAATAAAATCTCTTGAGAAAGAAATCAAACCTACTGAAACAATTCTTGTAATGCCTGCAGACATCGGACAGGCTGCAAAAAAACAGGCGCAGGAATTTACAGAAGCTGTTAGCATTTCGGGTGTAATAATAACTCGCATGGATTCAACTGCAAAGGCAGGCGGTGCTTTAACGGCATGCGCTGAAACAAAATCTCCAGTTTATTTCATAACAACAGGCGAGAAAATAAATGACATTGAAGAATTCAATCCAAAAACATTCTTGTCTCGCCTCTTGGGAATGGGTGATTTGGAAACCCTGATTGAAAAAATAAAATCAATAACAGACAAAAACAAGCAAAAGGAAATTCAAAAAAAAGTTGCAGAAGGAAAAATTTCTCTTGAAGATGTAATTGAACAAGTCAAATCAATGTCTTCTCTCGGAGGATTTGAAAAACTAAAAGACATGATTCCAGGATTTTCAAAAGTAAAAGACAAGATTCCTGAAAATCTTCTTGAAAACCAGCAGGAAAAAATTTCAAAATGGGAACATATTTTAAAATCAATGACACCTGAAGAAAAAGAAAATCCTGAATTGCTGGAAAAACAAACCTCACGAATTTCACGAATTGCAAAAGGTGCAGGCGTAAATAATACAGACATTCGTTCTCTTCTGAAACAATATAAAATGCTGAATGAGATGATTAAATCTGGAAGTTCGATGAACCTTGAAGAAGGCATGTTAAATCAAAAGCAGATGCAAAAATTAATGAAAAAGTTCGGGAAGAAGATGAGGGGTTAAAGAATCAACTAAAAATATTTTTTCAGCTCTTTAATTAATTCTGGAATTTCTTTAACAGCATCGCTAACGGTTTCTATTTCAACATTTTCCCCATAATAATTTATTCCATTTCTTATTTTTCTGTAACGGTCAAATTTTTCCGCCACTCTCTTATTTTTTAAGATGTCTTCAATAAAATTAGTTATAGTCTCATGTGATAAAAACTTATAACCCTTAACATATCCAATAGCTTCGGAACATTCCCTTAAGCCTTCATAGAGTTCTCTTAAAATTGTTTTTGCGGAATTCTCATCTAAAGGTATTGTCTTAGCTGTTTTAATTGCCTGTTCAGCAGACTTAATGAGATTTTCAGCCCTAAGTTTATTAATAGGCACTTTCTTGGCATAACCTTGCTTTAAATTTTCCTCAAAATTCATTTTATAACCTCAAGTTGTCCTGATAAAACAATGCCGTTGCAGATATTATTCACAAGTTGTCTATTTTTTATCTTATTCCTTTCCCATTCTTTGTCTGAAAAAAAATGCGGACTTACTTTCCTATTAAGTATTCTTTCATATTTTTCTGTATTAAATTCTTTTTTTATATTAGTGATTAGGCAGATATCAACATCGCTGTTTTTGTCATCATAAGCAGAGGCATAACTTCCAAAAACAATAATAGCAGGATAATCAAATTTTTTCTCTAAATCTTCCACTATTTCAGAAATTCTTAGTTTCTCAAGATTATCATACAACTTTAAATTTAAGAATTTCTTATTGATTTTTGCCTTATAAGAACTATAAACTTTTCCTTTAAGAAATTCTAAAAAGTCTTCTTTAGTTAATTTATTAAGATACTGTCTTATAGAAGTGTGATTTATCTTAAGAATTCTTGAGAGCTCTCTTATATGAAACTCTCTGTTTGGCTCTTCAAAAAAAGGCTTCAGAATGTTTAGTTTTCTTTCCATTTGGAAATATAAATTTCCATATGTTTATAAATCTTTCCAGTTTTTATTTTCTGTTTCCCTGATGGAAAAGTTCGGGAAGAAAATGAGATTTTAGAAAATCACTTTATTATCTCATTTATTTTTTCTATAATCTCATTTAATTTCTTTTTGTTTATTCTGCCAATTTCTTTTATAACAAGTTCTTTGTCTATTTTTAGAATATTTTCAACTTTTATACAGCAATTAGTTAAAAGTTTGCCTTTTTCTAAATGTTCGTTGGTTAAATCAAGAGTATATCTGTCTTTGGAAATATTTGAGGTAACGCCCACAACCAAAACATCTTCTGAACTTTCATTTAAATTATCGTTGCTAATAATTATAACAGGCCTGACTTTTCTGCCGGATTGGTCGGAAAAAGGAAAAGGAACTAAAAGTAAATCTTTTTGTTTTATCATAAATATTCATTCCAAATTTTATCATCTTTTTTATTATCCCAGATTTTTTTCATTGATTTTTCTGCAACAATAAGCCAGCCCATTTTCTCTTTTCTGTTTTTTTCAAGCTTTTCCATTATCAAATGCCTGATAAACTCTGATTTAGAAGGATAATTTCTTTTTTTTATAAATTCCTCTAACTCTCTGCTTTCATTTTCAGGCAGTTTTATAGTTATGGTTTTCATAGTAATCTCTTGGGATTACTAATTTAAATATTTTTCTATAAAAAGTCCGGAAAAAAATGAGGATTTAGAAAAGAAGATAAATTTTTAATTATTGTAGTTTGCAACATTTAACTCTTATATCTACAATAGCACCTTTACATTGAAAATACCATTTTTGCCAAGCAGAATCTGGTTCGCTTGCTTCTACTATATCTCCTGTACCGCAATGTCCTCCCCCTCCCATCGCAATATAACCACTATCACACTCTATATACGTTCCGACAACACCACTTGGTGTAGCAGTTTTTACGTTACAGGATAAACTAGTTTTTCCTGCACTTGTTTGTGTTGTCCCGTCTGGAAATTTAATTCCGCTTGCTTTCACATTCCCATTAACTTCTAATTTTTCCGAGGGACTTGCTATTCCAATTCCGACATTTCCACTTGGAGAGATAACCAAATAGTTTGAAGTCAGACTGCCAAATGCAGGATTATTTGTTTGCTTTCCGATATTGAATTGACCATTTGAAGTTGAAACAATTAATCCCCATGACTGCGAACCAGAAGGTGCATCAATATTTCTTATTGTAAAAGTATTAGCATCATTGAGTAATCCTCCACCGGTAACTTGTAATTTGTAACCGGTTTGTATACTCGCTGTTCCAATCCCAACATTACCTGATGAATCCACTCTCAATCGTTCTACATTATTTGTATAAACAGCCAAATTTCCGTCGCTTATCCATTTTAATCCTGTATCACTATCGCCGATAGCTAGATTTATTGTGGGATTCGTCCCAATTCCGACATTACCGGTGTTGTAATAAATATTATTTCCAGATGGTGTCCAATATTGTGTAGTTGCTGATGGGGTTTGCCAACTTGCTAAACCATTTACATCCGAAGTAAGGACTTTGCCAGTTTCGGGATTTCCTCCTGTAATTTTAATCGTTCCATCAACTACTAAATTATTATCTCCTGCATCGCTATCTCCTCCCACATGCAATCCTCCGTTTATTGAGAGTTTAGATAATGGACCTGTTGTCCCAATTCCGACATTTCCACTTTTAAGAATTGTAAAACGTTCTGTACCCCCCTCTG
>JBBSYQ010000018.1:0-8048 GCA_038045145.1 Nanobdellota archaeon | reverse complement strand
TCCTGTTTTAAATCTGTTTGCTGTTTTCATTTTATCTCATTCCTTTTTTCATCATACTTTTTAAAATTTCGCCTGAAAAAGGTTTTACTTCAAAAGACAAATCAAACTGGGAAGTCAATCCGTCTTCGACTATTCCTATAATTTCACCATTTTCTCCGATAATAATTTTTGTTTTTGTGTTTTCCATTTTACGCACTACCCCGTTCTGTTTTTGGCATTAAGATACAAGGAGAGAAAAAATAAATACCTGCCTTTGGATCAAAAACTCTTATTGGAAGATGGACTTCTTTTGAATTATTCTCCGGTATAGAAAACTGCTCAAATCCAGCAAGTTGATAACCCTTATCAAGTTCATCAAATTCTCTTCCTCTTAAAGGAGCAAGATAAAAAGGATTTTCACTACAGGGAATTTCTGCCGCACTAGTCTTATCATATACAACGGGTATTAAAGCATAATTTAGAACATTCTCGGTATGATTAATTCCCGCCAATCCAAGCAATGCTGTTCCTAATGCAACGCCTCTTCCAACATTCATTAATTTTTGTTTTAAGTTTTTCATACATCTTCCACAAATTCTATATTTATAAATCTTTCTAATGTCATCACTTAAACATAGTAAAATAACTTTGCACGCTCCTGTATTTTAAAAATACCCGCAAAAAAATTTATTTTAGAATTTAGCCGTTTCCCGTCTTAAAACCTGTAAAATTAAGGGGCAAGATTTTTAAAGAACACTGCACTTTTTATAAGATATGGTTTCTCGACGGGGAAATCCAAAAAATAAATTTTTACCGACGACAAAATGGCTGACAAATCAGGTTATACCGCAGAATCAATCAAAGTAATGGAAGGGCTTGAAGCAGTCAGAAAAAGGCCTTCAATGTACATCGGCAGCACGGGAAAAGACGGATTGCATCACTTGATTTGGGAAGCAGTTGACAACTCCGTTGATGAAGCAATGGCGGGATATTGCAAGAAAATAGAGGTAATTCTGAACAAAGATGGTTCAGCCAGCGTTGAAGATGATGGAAGAGGAATTCCGGTTGACATGCATCCGCAATTAAAAGTTCCTGCAGTTGAAGTTGCGCTGACAAAACTCCATGCCGGCGGAAAATTTGACAAGAAGTCCTACATGATTTCCGGAGGTTTGCACGGCGTCGGAATTTCCGTTGTTAACGCCTTGACAAAAAAATTAATAGTTGAAATTAAAAGAGACGGAAAAATTTACAGGCAGGAATATTCCAGAGGAATTCCAAAAACAAAACTTGAAATAGTTGGAAAATGCAATGAAGAAGAAACCGGAACAAAAGTTACTTTCCTCCCGGACGAAGAAATTTTCTCAACAACTAAATTTGATTACGCGGTTATTGAAACGCGATTCAGGGAAATTGCCTTCCTTAATGCAGGACTGAAAATAATTCTCATTGACGAAAACAAAAATAAGAGAGAGGAATTTTTCTACTCTGGAGGACTTATCGAATTCATAAAATGGGTGAATGAATCAAAAGAAACACTGCACAAGCCGATTTATTTCAAAAGAGCCATAAAAGACACAATGGTTGAGATAGCAATTCAGTATAATGATTCATATCGGGAAATAATATTCGGTTTCGTGAACACGATAAACACCGTCGAGGGCGGAACGCATGTCTCGGGATTTAAAACCGCCTTGACAAGAGTCATAAACGATTACGCAAAAAAAACAGGGGCGTTGAAAAATGGAAAAGAGGAATCATTTACCGGCGACGATATACGCGAGGGACTTACTGCAATCATAAGTCTGAAAATTCCCGAACCTCAATTTGAAGGGCAAACAAAAACAAAATTAGGAAACAGCGACATAAAAGGTATTGTTGACTCGATTGTAACGTCGGCGTTGTCTGAATTCTTCGAGGAAAATCCGACAATTGCAAAAAAAATTGTTTCGAAAGCGCTTGAGGCTTCAAAAGCAAGACTCGCAGCAAGAAGAGCAAAAGAACTTGTAAGAAGAAAAAACGCATTTGCCCTCGGAGGTTTGCCGGGAAAACTTTCTGATTGCTCAAATAAAAAATCAGAGGACACAGAACTCTACATCGTCGAGGGTGAAAGCGCAGGGGGCACGGCAAAACAGGCAAGAGATAAGGAAATACAAGCAATCCTTCCGTTAAAGGGAAAAATCCTCAACGTTGAAAAGTCAAATCCGACGAAAACTCTTTCAAACGAGGAAATAACAAACCTCATAACCGCGATAGGCACCGGCGTCGGAGAGCAATTTGATATAAGCAGACTAAGATACTCAAAAATAATAATTATGACAGATGCAGATGTCGACGGCGAACACATTAAAACACTGATAATGACATTTTTTTTCCGGTTCATGCCAGAGCTTGTCGAAAAAGGGCACATCTATGTCGCCATGCCTCCCCTGTATAGAATAAGAAAAAAGGAAGATTACTATGTGTACAACGACGAAGAACTGAAAAAAATAATTGACAAACTGGGAACCGGAAATGTTACAAGATTCAAAGGCTTGGGTGAAATGTCGTCGGAACAATTATGGGAAACAACAATAAATCCAAAATCAAGAAAAATCAAGAAAATTTTTATAGAAGATGCTGTCGAAGCAGACCGCGTGTTCAGCATGCTGATGGGAGACGATGTTCCTGCAAGAAAAAGTTTCATTTTGGAAAATGCAAAGGAGGCGGAATTGGATGTTTAATACAACAGAGTAAAATGGTATACGAAATAATAAAGGGAAGAGAAATCCTAAAAATATGGGGGAAAGAAATAATAATGGAGAATCGAGAGGAGGAAAATTATTGTGGAAAACAGATTCATATTAAGAAAGGAATGAGAACGAGTTTACATTTCCATAAGATTAAACTCGAAACTCTTTTTGTAATTCAGGGAAGAATTTTAATGGAAATGCGGGAAAACGGACACGGACATCTGCAGGAAATTGTCTTGGAAGAAAATCAGGGCATCTACATTCCAAGGGGTACAATACATAGAATTGGCGGTTTAGCAGAATCTGTAATAATTGAAAATTCCACATATCACAGGGATTCTGATTCTAACAGAATTGAGAAAAACAATTACATTCCCCAAGAAATAATGGAGAGGTATAGGTAAAAAATGAAATCAAAAAACGAGAAAATATCCACAAAAAAATCAAAAATGAAAATTGCGAGAAACTTAATTATTGCATTAGTAGTAATAGCTTTGGCTGCGGCAATAGTAGTTTATTCAATGAATAAAATTACAATCGCGAATACAATCAAAGAGCAAAAAGAACAGGAAGTTTATGCAGAGTGGTTGATTGATAACTGCGATTGTATTGAAAAAGATAAAATCAAATGCAGCGACGGATTTAAGCTGGAAGGCAATCTCTGCAGAAACGAAACACTAAAAGTATTTACAAATGTCCTGAAAGCATGTTCAAAATACGAATGCGACGGAGAAATAAAGGTTTATAATAATAAAACAGGCATATGGGAAAGCTAAAAACACCAGACTGGATTCTGAAGGGCGGGAAAGAACTTAAGGAAAAGAAGAAACAAAAAACTTTCAAGATTAGACGCTGTCCAAAATGCAAATCAGACAGCGTTTCTGTTGTTCTCGGATTTGATGAAGGAAAAAGCAACGGAGAATGGGAATGCAAAAAATGCAAATGGACAGGAAAAGATGTGAAAGAAACAGAACTAAACGAAGAAGAATTCATGAAATACCTCGACGATAAAGGAGAAAAAATATAAGCTAATGGAAACCGAAGAACAAGTTGAGGAAATTGAATTTGTCCTTGATTCAGAGGAAATTGACTGGTGGATAAGCGAGCTTGCAAGATTAAAAGAGAACAAAGAACAGATTGAACTTGAAATAAATGACGAAACATTTTTGAAAATAAATTACGGAGAAAATGATTAAGATGACAACAATAACAGAATGTCCAAAATGTGGAAATCCAAAAAAGCCGTGGTTTAATCTGTGTTTTGAATGCAATGAAAAAGAAAAGCAAAAACCGACTTGTGAAATTTGTGGGATAGATATTCCAGAAGACCATAGCCTATGTAAAGAACATTGGTTAGAAAAACAAAATAAGAAAAAAGAGATAAAACAAGTAGGATATGTTAAAGACAAGAAGGAAATAGATTTTAAAGAAAAATTTGAAGGTAAATTTTATTTTAATGGTATGCCTGTTAAATCTAAATCCGAACTATTATTACTATATTTCTTTGAAGCTAATAAATTGAAAGTTCAATACGAAACACCAATTTATATTAATGATAAGGAATATCGACCTGATTTTATAATTGATGATGATAAAGGAAATACTATTATCCTTGAACATTTTGGTTCAGAGAAATCCAAAGAAGAGTGGAAAATTCCTCTTTATAGTAGATTTTGTAAAGAAAATAAGGAGTGTTTCTTTATTCATACTAATGAAAAAGACATGTTTAATTTAAAAGATAAATTAGGGAAAAAGATTAATAGTACTCCTTTAAAAAAACTATATAGAAATAAAAAATGACAGACGAAAAAACCGACAACAACGAAATTAAGAAAGATGAATCTGAAAAAGGCGTAATCAACACCGAAATTTCCACTGAAATGAAAAAAGCATATCTGGATTACGCTATGTCTGTTATTGTTTCTCGTGCAATTCCAGCAATTGAAGACGGATTAAAGCCCGTTCAGAGAAGAATTCTTTATGCAATGAATGAACTTGGTTTGCAAAGCGGAAAACAAACAAAGAAATCTGCAAGAATCGTTGGAGATGTTATAGGTAAATATCATCCTCATGGAGATGTTGCTGTTTACGAAGCGCTTGTTAGAATGGCGCAGGATTTTTCATTGCGCTACCCTCTTGTATTTGGACAGGGAAATTTCGGAAGCATCGACGGAGACCCTCCTGCGGCATACAGGTACACAGAAGCGCGCCTGGCTCAAATTTCCGCGGAATTGCTTGAGGATATTGACAAAGAAACCGTAAAATTCATTCCTAATTTTGACAATTCGTTGAAAGAACCGACATTGCTTCCGGGAAAATTGCCTGCCCTAATTATCAACGGCTCTGCTGGAATTGCCGTCGGCATGGCGACAAATATTCCCCCGCACAATATGACGGAGATATGTGAATCAATAATAGCATGCATAAAAAATCCGGAAATTTCAACAGAAGAATTATGCAAAATAGTAACTGCCCCGGATTTTCCGACAGGCGGCACTGTCAGCGGAGACATGCTTGAATTGTACAAAACAGGGAAAGGAAAAATGATGATAAGAGGGAGAGTGTCGGCGGAGAATCTTAAGGGGAAAGAACTTGTCGTCATCACGGAAATCCCTTACATGGTTAACAAGTCATCTCTCGTAGAGCAAATCGCAAAAATGGTTCAAGATAAAAAAATAAAGGACGTTTCTGATTTAAGGGACGAATCTGCAAAAGGAAAAATAAGAATAGTTCTTGAATTAAGAAAGGGGGCAAATTCTAAATTCATAATCAACGCTCTGCACAAATACACGCGCCTTCAGGATTCCTTCAGCGCCAATATGCTCGCATTGGTCGACGGACAGCCAAGAGTCCTCGGTCTGAAAGAAATAGTGGAAGAACATATTAAGTACAGGAAGAAAATAATAACAAATCGTTCCAGGTTTGAACTTAAAAAAGCGGAAGAGCGGCTTGAAATTGTCGACGGGCTGATGGTTGCGCTAAAAAATATAGACGAGGTGATAGACACCATTAAAAAATCAAAAAATGCGGCAGAAGCCCTTGAAAATCTTGTTAAAAAATTCAAGATGACAAAAAGGCAGGGACAAGCGGTATTGGAAACAAAACTCCAGCAACTTACCTCTCTTGAACAAAACAAATTAATGCAGGAACAAATTGAGCTGAAAAAACAAATTACTGAACTTGAAAAAATTCTGTCCGACATCAAGGAAGTTCTAAGAATAATTGAAAAAGAAATCAATGAACTGAAAAAGAAATACGGCGACAACAGAAGAACCCAGGTATTGCAGAGAATGTCCGAAATTTCCGAAAAAGACCTGGTGCAAAAAAAAGAAGTTGTCATAATGATAACCGACAAGGGATATTGCAAGAGGATGGACGTGAAAACATATAGGGAACAAAAAAGAGGAGGAAGAGGGGTTATCGGTTCTGGTTTGGCGACAGGAGATTTTGTAAAGCAGATGATCACCTGCTCAACCCACGATTATCTTATGTTTTTCACGTCGAGAGGTAGAGTTCTCTGGCTTAAATCTTATGAAATTCCTGAAGCAGAAAGATACGGAAAAGGAAAGGCGATAATAAATGTCCTGAATTTAAAAAATGAAAAAGCGACGAATGTAATTTCACTGAAAAACTTTGAGGACTTTCTTTTCATGGCAACGAAAAAAGGTGTTGTAAAAAAAATCTCTTTGGCTAACTTTGCAAATCCAAGAGCGTCGGGAGTGAAAGCAATAAATCTTCCAAACGACGAATCAGATGTTTTAATTGACGTTCAAGTTTTAGCAAAAGGGCAGGAAGTTCTTCTTGCAACAAAAAAAGGACAGGCGGTAAGATTCAACAGCGATGATGTCAGGGATATGGGACGTGCAAGTTACGGAGTCGCGGGGATAAAACTTGAGAAAGACGATGAAGTTGTAAGCATGGACATATTAAAAACCCAGGATGTCCTGACGATAGCAAAAAACGGCTTTGGGAAGAGAACAAATGTCAATGATTACAGAAAAACAGCTCGCGGAGGGAAAGGAGTTATAAATCTTAAAGTCTCGGAAAAGACCGGAGAAATTGTAACTACCGTCGCTGTTAATAACAATGACAACATAATCATCACAACTGCAAAGGGAATGGTTATAAGAATGAATCTTAAGGACATAAGAGTAATGGGACGCGCGACGCAGGGAGTGAGAATAGTAAAACTCCAGCAGGGGGATTTTGTAACAGATTTGATAAAGGTGCAGGAAGTTGAAGGAATTAACGGGGAATAAATATTATTTTTAATGAAATTCAATTTGATTAATAAGGTGAAGTAAAACTATTATTAATAAATTATTTTCTAATCCAATAATGTCCACACATAACCATTATTATATATTTACTTCTTATTTTTAAATATTTCTACAAAATTTTATTATCAACCATATTCAAAATTAAGATAAGATATTTATTCCCCTTGCAGTCTTAACCCACGCCATTCTGGAACACCTGCTGAATTTTTTATGCAGATATTTACTTTGTGGGTACCCGAACCTTGTACACCAGTACTATAAGCTAATGAACCAAAGAGTTCTGTTGTACAAGTAGGTAATGAATTGTATTCATATACTTTCATTTTTATGAGACCATTCACATCTAATTTTGCTCCGGGATTTGTTGTCCCAATTCCGACATTTCCACCATTATTAAAATAAGTATTTCCACTAGCAGGAATAGAAAAACCATCACCATCAAGATTATTATTTCTTAAATGTACAGAGGTGCTACCTGTATTGTAACCTAAGTAGATATTTGGAGAATAGAGATATGTAGTAGGAACACTAGCCTGAATATAAAAAGGTAAACCTGTTGTGCCCCATTTCGAAATACTTAAATATGTGCCATCAGAACCAATCTGGGTTCCTAAAGTTGAATCGCCGAATTTTGTATATTTTGCGTCTGATAATAAAATAGACGTTACAGAAGGAGGGGATAAATCACTTCCTGAAAGTGTCCAATAACTTGTTCCTGCAACCGCAGCAGTTGTTTGAGTTGTTCCATCGGGAAATACAATTCCTTTTCCACTACCATCTATTTTTATATTCCCGCTTGCAAATATAGAATCAGTTGTTGGCGCGAATCTTAAATTACCATTTGTTTCATAACCAATACTTGCGTAGGTTGTAGTCCCATCATCACTCTGAAATCTTATTGCACTCCAATCATTACTGCTCTTCCTCTGAATGTACCCATAAACACCATGAGTAATAATTCCATTATCTCCGCTTATTTCTAATCTTGCATTTGTAGGAACCATTCCAATTCCGACATTTCCACTTTTAAGAATTGTAAAACGTTCTGTACCCCCCTCTG
>JBBSYQ010000017.1:0-11746 GCA_038045145.1 Nanobdellota archaeon | reverse complement strand
ATTTATATTGAGGTTAATAATAGTGAAAAAATAATTAAAAAACAAATTTAAAATGCAATCATGCAACACTCTCAACTTTCCCGAGAACTATATCCTTTGATTTCAATTTGTCCAGTAGAATTTTGCTAAGCTCGGTTTTGACTTCATTTGACTTGTTAAAATCAACAAGATAATGCACTTTTATGAAAAAACCTTTATCATACAATCCAAACCTTAAGATTATCTTTTCGTGTTCCTTAAAATCATCTTTGAAAGTTTGTTTCACGTCGCTTTTGATATGCTTGTTGTAATAATCCTGAACAGTTTTTTCAACAATCTTGATGGCTTTTTTCTCATTGCTCTTGTAGGTGAAAAATATTTTAATCTCCTCCCAAATAAAATTTGTTCCTCTAGTCAAATTTACCACCGGACTTGTAAAAACAAATTCATTTGGTATTGAAATTGATTTTCCTGTTGAATCTCCGTCGGAGTTCAGTTCTCCGACATTTGCGTACATAACTCTAATATCATAAACTTGTCCGGTAACGTTATTTATTGAGATTATATCTCCTATTTTGTAAGTTCTGCCAAAAATTATTGTAATCCATCCGACAAAATTCAGCAGGGGTTTTTGCAGGGCGAATGTAACCCCGAATCCTATAAGTCCTATTGAAGTTATCAAAGAGCCAACCTGCTTGAGTAATAATGAAAAAGTTACAAAAATAACAATTATCCAGACAAAATAACTGTAAATTGTCAAGAATAATTTTATGTTTCTCTTTTTTCTCCCATTATTCTCAAGATACTTTTTCAATAATTTTCGGGTAATTCTTATGAAGAAATAAGTAACTAAAAAAGTAATTAAGAGAGTTAGAATGTTTTTAATAATCACAAAATATGGATTAAGCAGATTTTCAAAAATTATTCCGAAGTAACCCGAATTTTTTGTTTTTAACACAATGTAAAAAAGTGTTCCAAATAGGAAAAATATGGAAATAAAAAAAATATTTAGATAATGTTTTTTGTTAATCATGATTAAAATAAAGATTTTTAACCTCTTTGATTAAATGAAAATTAATAATCCGGCAATTCTTCCCTGTTTTTCATTCCTGGTTTTTCAGTCTTGACATCAAGTTTTTCCTGTCCTGGTTTTTTGTTTTCGCTTTCCTTCAAATCACTCTCGCTGATTGAATTAATCATTTCCCTGAACTTTGAAAAACTTTCGGCGGGAATTCTCAATCCTTTTTTTGTGGGTCCGGTATATTTATCACTCGCTGTAAACTCCCTTATATCAACGCCAACCTTCCCGTTATATTCCCTTATTCCAACGACAATCTCGGTTACCGTTCCCTGATATTCCCCTTTTGTTATTTTCCCGATATCCTTATCCATAAAAGAAAAAAAGAAACAGGTTTTATAAATATTGTTATCTAAATTCAAACCTCTTCAAATCAATTTTCCTGTTTTTAATTTCAATTCCTTCTTTTTTCAGCATTTGAATTTTCTTTTTTATTCCGTGTGCAAATCCTCCAACTTCTCCGCTTGATCTTACAACACGATGACAGGGAACATCTCCTCTAATCACTGAACGGCGATTCCTAATTGCCTCAGATGAAATCGCAAGATATCCATAAGGATTTTTATTCATTGCCCTGCCTACTTGACGATACGCTTTTGTTTTTAATTTCTCTGCGATTGCCTTGTACGTCGTAACTTTTCTTCTTGGAACTTTTCTCAAGATTTCATAGCAACGTTCATTGAAGGATTTTTCATTTTAAGTTTCAATTACCAAAATTTCTTCTAACTTCGTCCAGAACTCTCAATAACCTTCCTAACATCACCAGAAAATATTTTACTAGCTTTAGGAATCTCCATTCCAATTATGCTTCCGTCTTTTGAAATGTCCAATACCATCCCGTTTGGCAACTCTATGCTTTTCCAATAGGATTTCTCTTGCAGTCTCACACCCAGCGTGTCTTCCTCATTATCGTACCATTGTTCCATTATGAAAATTCCTCTGAATTTTTATTATACAAAATGTTCTTCATTTTAGTTTTTAATCCAACCAGTAAGAGGTTATTATTTTTATATCTTTGCCTTTTTCTTTATAAACAACTTTCAAAGTCCTCCCAAAGGGTGGAATTTTAGCGATTGCATTATAAGCATCATCCCAAATTCTATCTTTTAATTTCTTGGAGTTATTTATGCATATTTCAATAATGTCGTCAGTAATTTCAGGGCGATATTTCTTTTGTTTTCTCCAATGAAAAGAATATATAAATTTCACATGAACCTTTATCTAATTCTATATAAATATTTTTCTTATATAAACGCCCCAACCAGGACTCGAACCTGGATGCCCTTGCGGGCCAAGATATTTGTTTTTCTCGAAGAGACAAGTGTAGTTTCTTTAGGCGTTTACCCTAAGTAAACGACTTCGACGAAATCTTTTTGATTTCATCGTGAGCGCCGAACTTTCTTTTTCCCGAAAGGAAACTTGAAAGACTTGTCTTTCTTTTCTAAAAAAAGTTGGGCATTTCCAATCTTGTGCAATACCCTTATGCGATTGGGGCTGAGCGTAACGAAGCACCATCGTATCTTGCCTGATTTATCAGAGCTTATGCGATTGGGGCTTATTCTCTTCATTAAAGGAAGAGTGACTTGTCAAAGGAACCGCCGATGCTAAATCCGTCAGGATTTACTTTGTTTTGGGTTCCCATACGATATGCGATTTGGGCTGAACAAAAATAAAACATAATAAGAAGTTTATAAAAGTTAACAAAATCAAGATAGAAAAACTTTATATATAACTCAATGGAAATTCTCTCATGAGTTTATACCTATACGAACACGAGAATTTTGTAAGGACATATTCAGGAAATCTTGAAGATGTCATGGGATTAATGGAAATTATCAGAGAAAAAGAGCAAAATAGTCTTAATGTAAAATTGGATGTTCTAAAAAATTGCAAAAGAATAAAAAAGGCAACGGAATATTATTCGTTTTCTGAAACATGCGATTACCAGACGTTAAAAATAAATGATTACTTCACTCTGTTGGTAAATCGGTGGGCAATTTTAGATTTTGACGAGGAAAGAAATGTAATACCGCTAAACAAAGAGGGCAATCTTTATTTGTTAACAATTCCAAAGAATATAACAAGAAGTCCTCTCGTCTATGTTCCTGAAGAAATAATGGAAGCGATTTCAAATTTTAATTTAAATCCGTATCTAGAAAAAGCAAAAAGAGATCTGGATAATTTCATAGAAAAAATAAAAAAGCAGAATCATCTTCAGTTGGTATGGAAAAACCCGAATCTTTGAAGTTAAAAAAAAGATTTTATTTTTTCATAAAAACTTCTTCGTCGGAAAAACGCAGTTTTTGTTTTTGTTTGTCGCTTGCATAACCGATGGTGCAAAGTGCGGTCGGCACTAAATTCTTAGGTAAATTAAGAATTTTTGAATACTCCTCTGAATTAAATCCCTCCATCGGACACGAATCAAATTCCAGCGACTTAGCCCCGTTGACGGCGTTCCCGAGTGCGAGGTACATTTGTCTCTGCGCCCATGCTAATTTTTGTTCCACATTTAAATTTTTTTCAAAATTTCTCATCACATCCGTATATTTTTTTGCATCTTCTTTATCACTTCCTGATTTTACCATTAATTTCTCAAGCTTGTCTACATTCCCTGCTATGTCTTTATTTGCGCAAAAAACAAGCAAATGAGAGCAGGATTTTATTTGGGGCTGATTAAAAGATGCAGGACTTAATTTTTCCTTTGTTTTATCGTCGGAAATAACAATGATTTTCCACGGCTGAATGTTGAATGAGCTTGGAGCAAACCTTATCATTTCCATTAATTTTTTTATCTTCTCTTCAGGCACTTTTCTGCCGTCAAAAAGTTTTGTTGCATATCTTTCCTGAACTATCTCTTCAAATTTCATTTTTTTAGAAATGGAATGGGATTTATAAAAATATGGAAACTCCAAACAGAAAGGGTGGGTTTTTTAGTCTTTCAAGAAAGAAATTATCTTATTCATAATTTCCTTAAATTTTTCAGGTTTTAATGAACCAATTTTATATTTGATTAAGGATTTTTCAATAGAAAAAATTTTATCCAATCTTAGATAACTATTAACCTTTAATCCGCCTTCTCTAAAGTCTTTTTTATTAATAGAAATCTCAACAGAAGATTCATATGATTTACCGGTTATTTGATTGACTATTACATCTTCCCCTCGTGGAACTTTGATAATCAAAGCCGGTCTTCGTTTAACCTGCACTAAATTTGAGAAAGGAAAATCTATAATTATTACGTCTCCTTTTACAAGTCTTTCCATATTTCATCTTCCTCTTTATTCAACCACGTCTTTGCTAAAGATTTCTCTGACCACAAAGCTGTTTCAGGAATAGATTTTTTTAGAATTATTTCATCATCTTTTCTTATTACAATCAATTTATCTCCTTCATTAATGCCTTTACGCAAATCTAAGGGGATTACGACTTGCCCCCTTGAACTCATCTTTGTTGTATCAATTATCATAAATAAGATTAATCTTACTTATTATTTAAATGTTTCTTTTTGTTAAATTCTTCTCCCGTCTTATCTTTCCTTCCTGCCAATCTCTTAATATCTTCTTAGCTGTTCTGATTTCATCAACCTCGTTTCCTTTCTTGAGAAAGTTTAATTTTCTTCCGATTTCTTCAATCAAAAATTCAGAATCTCCTTTTGCATTAATCTTGTAATGATTTTCAAAAAGCCCGGGATTTTCCTGCATCAATCTGTGGATTACCATCTCCGGATATTTTGTCCTATCCCAAGTTACAGCGCCTATCTGCGAATGTTTCATTGAATTTTCCATGCCTGCCTTTTTTTCTTCAGGAGGAATTATTCCCGGCGTGTCAATAAGATATAACCCCTTGGAAAGTTTTATTTTTTTTATTCCTTTTGTAAAACCTGCAACAGACGAAACTTTTGCGGCAGAAGTTCCCGTGACGATATTTATGAGCGAACTCTTTCCTGTGTTGGGATAACCGACAACGCCGACGTTAACCGCTTCTTTCTTAAGTTTTCCCGCTTCAATTTTTATCAATTTTCTAAGTTTCGCAGAACCTCTTCTTTCTTTTGAGGAAAAAAATATGTACGGCTTTAAATTATCCATTTCAACCTTTTGCATTATTTCGTTCGTGTCAACCAAATCGGATTTGTTAAGGATATAAATCAAAATCTTCCCCAAGCGCTTTATCTTTTTTTCAATCTCGGCATTTCTTGTCTCTTCAATAAACCTTGCGTCCAAAATCTCAAGAATTATGTCTGCCTGTTCAATAATGCCGCCTATAATCAAAGGAACCGACTGCAGATGCTTGTTTGTATAAATGCTTTTTCCCCTTCCTGCTTTTGCTTTGCCAATTGTGTTTGCCATGATAAATGCAAGAAAGGGAAGTTTAAAAATTAGGAAGAAAATTTTGGAGAGGAAGGTTAGATAATTCTATTTTTTAATTAAATAATAATTATAAAGCAAATAATTATAATCCAAAGATGGATTTAATGAATTTTTTATCTATTATCTCAGTAATATTTTCCATAGTATCTACAATCCTAATAGGTTCCGCAATAAGGAGAATTAATTCAAATTGGTCTTTCAAAAATTATTCTATAGCAACATCATTTATTGTGTCTACAATATGGATATATTTCCTTACAATAAGAGCTCTTTTTAACATAGTGAAAATATTCATTGGAGATAACCACTATCTAACAAATTATTTTTATATGTTTTTAGCAATTATGTTTATAACATTGCTTCTTGGATACTATTATATTTCGGAATTATCGGATAATAAATTAAAAGATTTTTTATTGATTTTATCTCTTGCTTTTGTCAATAGTTTTGCAGTGGTTTCGGCAATGAAGAGCATACCCAAAATCAACTAATTTTTCGCTTTTGATAAAAACGCCTACACCATTAAGTTAACACTCCCTCTTCACCATAATTTTATATACTCAAAATATTCCTGATTATCACAAGATAGGAAGAAATTTCTAGATTGCAATTAAATAGATATGGAGGAATATACAAATGGGATTCAATGATAAACCAAGACAAGGCGGCTATAGAGACAACTTTAATAGTAAACCTGTAGAGAAACATAAAGCTGTTTGTTCTGAGTGCAAGAAAGACTGCGAAGTGCCTTTCAAACCTACAGAAGGTAAGGCAGTTTTCTGTCAAGAATGTTATGCTAAGAAACCGAAAACACCAAGAAGATATTAATTAGTTTAGTATCTTTTTGGTTATTTATTTAATTTTTATTTTCAGCTTTGATTTTTTCGTTCCACACTTACCCAAACTTATAATTCGAAGAAGAATTATATGACTTTATATTTTTCTGAGAAGAAAAAAACGCCCCAACCGAACGCTCATCAAAAGTAAAACGCCCTTCTGTTATTATCCAAACTACCGACGATAACGTAGTTTTTAAAAGATTCTAAGTTCTAAAATCTAACGCCTTCTTCTTTCAATAAATCAAATAAGAATTTAATCAAAGGTCTTAAGTTTCCTTTTATCTGTGAAGATTCCAAAGCGCCGTAATATTCATGTTTTCTTCTGTTTGGGATATTTATCATTGAAAATTTGTTTTTGTGAAGAATAAGATTCATAAGTAATCTTCCAACTCTCCCGTTTCCATCAACAAAGGGATGGATTGTTTCAAAAGCAGAATGAAAGTAAGCAGATAGGATTAATGGATGCAATTTCTTCTTATTCTTAGTGTACCAAGATAGTAAAGAAGCCATTTCTCCAGGAACTTCTTCCGGCTTTGGAGGTAACCATTCAACCCCCCTGATAAAAACTTGGACTTTTCTATATTTTCCAATCTGATTATTAAGTTCGGGCTTTAATGTATTTTTAACAACAATATTATGCAATTTTAATACTAAATCCTTGGAGATTTCTTGTTTTGTTTTGAGTATGTAATCAAAGGCTTCTTTGTGATTGATAACTTCATTAATCTCTCTCATAGATTTTCTTGGCGTTACATTTTCAAACAAAAGCCGCGAGGTTTCTTGGAGAGTAAGTGTGTTTCCTTCGATATTTGTAGAGTCGTAAGTAAAGAGAGAAACAAAAGACTCGTATCTGTTTTCCAGATTGGATTTTGGCTGATTAGAATATTCTTTTTTTATCTTCTCGAGTTCTTTTTTCTCTTTGTCTGTTAACAGAGTATTAAGCAAATTAAGCTCTATGTCTGCCTCAGTCTCTTTTTCCTTTAGTTTTCTCTTATCCAAATCAAATCCAAGATAAATTCTTTTTTTGCCTATCTTCTTTCCTTTTCTTACAGAAACAACCCTGTAATAATATTTTTTCCCGTCTTTTTCTTTTATCTCTGTATAAACCATAGAAATCTATACGTCTACATCATTTAAAAAACTTTCTTTGTTGTAGACGTACTAAATAATGACTTGTTTGGAATGCAAATGATTATTCCTATCGCTGCTATCAAAATATTTGCGAAAATCCTTTTTACTTCTATTTTTCATTGGAATTTATTTTTCCACAACAAACATTCCGTGGGGCGCTGACATGCGCCACTTATGGAAATATCTCGCATCCTCTGTTTTTGCGTCTGGCGCGAAGGCAATCCAACCTTTTCCAGTCATGTCATCAATTCTGACCACTCAATTATTGCACGCATCACCGAACACCGTTTTTCAATTTTCACATGCAGGAAAAAACTACTTTTGTTATTTCTCCACCACAAAAATTCCCTTCGGAGCTTCCAATTGCCACTTATGGTAGTTTGGTTCCCAGTCCGCGTAAGGCGCAAAGGCAATCCATCCTTTGCCAGTAAAGTCGTCAATTCTCACAACACGATTGTTCCTGGTATCTGAGATGTAGAAACGACCTGATTTTGATATTGTGATGCCGTTTGGCAAACGCAAAGGATCACCTTCAATACCACCGAACTCAACCCATCCCTTGCCGGTCATGTCGTCAATTCTTACAATCCGGTTATTGTCCTCATCTGCGATATAAATTCGGCCCTGGGAGTCGAAGGCGTAGCTGCTTGTCCTTTGAAATTCTCCTACACCAGTTCCTTCTTTTCCAATAGAAACCCATCCTTTACCAGTCATGTCGTCAATTCTCACAACTCTTTCATTTAGGGAATCGCCTATATAGATGCGGTCTTGGTCTTCTCGGTCAATTTGAATAACTTTCGCGACATCGAATTGATTTATACCGCTACCATGGCTTCCAAATTTAACAAGTCCCTTGCCGGTCATATCATCTATGCGACCAATACTCACTCCTCCTGGATAGGTAAAATATATTCCGCCCTTTGAGTCCAAATCCACGCCCCAAAGTTGCTTTACATCCCCCGATTCCTGCATTGGTGGCTTGTAACTAACCCATCCTTTTCCTGTAAAATCATCAATTCTGACAATTCTGCTGTTCCGCTGATCCGAAATGTATATCCTTCCCTGTTTATCCATAGCGAGTTGTTTGGGCTCATTGAATTGATTCACACCAGCACCCAAACTTCCAAAAGACACCCAACCGGTACCTCCCATGTCATCCATCCGGATCAATCGGTGATTTTTGAGATCTGCTATGTATATATAGGCGTTCTCTGGATTTTCGTCTTTGGATACTCCTGATATGCCGCAATCTCGCTCTTGCTGTTGTTGCCATTCCGTGTAGTTAGAAACCCCGGGTGGTGGTTGTTGCTGATTTATATTTGCACATTGTTGCTGACCATTGTTTTCTGAAAAGTTTTGCGAAGCTTGCGGATTGTTTTTCTTTTCAAACTCACATAGTTTTATACAACTCTTTGTGACGGTAATACTACAATCCGACGGCCATTGCACTTGTTTTCCTGCTTTCCAGTCCTCACACATTTGCTTAGGAGCACCTTCCGGGAAATATGAGCATGAGTAGAAGCAGCCAAAATCATTTCTCGAAGTTCCGGAAGATTGTCCTAAATTATTAATCCCTAATAAACTAGTAATAAATTTGTAAGGAGGATAGCCCGGCCAAAAAAAGAATGTCAAACCGATTACAACAACTATGGACATTCCAATAATTATTAATTTCTTTTTACTACTTCCTTCTTTAACTCTTTTAGTTGATGCCATTCAATCCTCTTTAATGTTAATGAGACACTTGATTATTCTATATAAATTTTTCTTCTTAGATAATTTTTGAATATCACGCCCCGACCCGATTCTCACTCTCCTCGTCCGAATCTCATTGATATTAAATTCTCGCGGTGCTAAAGATTTCACTCCGCTCAATATTTTTTACGCCCCAACCGGGAGTCGAACCCGGATCACCAGCGTTCTGCCGTCATCAATTTCCCGTTAAAGGAAGCTGATGTTCATGTCGACAGGCTAGTGTCATAGCCGTTAGACCATTGGAGCAAAATTTCTCCGAAATTTTTTACTGCGCCGTCCAAACATAGCCAGCACAGAGCTTACAATTAATTAGTATAAGAATTTGTTTTTAAAACTTACTTATCGAGAATTAAAATTATTCAAAACTTCCACGATCAACCAATTCTTCTAAATTAGAAAGATTTTTTTTAGCGATTTTATCTCTTTTAGATCTATAAAGATTATAAAATCCATCAACTGTGTTTGCCCCTAAATCTGCAAGTAAGTATAAATAGGAAGTATCATCACTAACCCATCCTCTTAATGCCACCGCAACAACAAAATTTGTAAATGCCCATGAAACAGAAGTTGTGGCTGATGCAACAATTCCCGCAGAAGGATTATCTGGATATCCCTCTTCTTTCATTCCTTTAATAATACGGCTAAAGGGCAAATATGATGATACTACCAAACACTTCAAAGAAGCTTTTACAACATTATAACTTTGAGATAATATTTCCTGTATTGCCCCTTTTCCGGCATCACGATACGCAAAAATATCTTTGAGGGTTTATTCATCAAGTTTTAACTCTTCAACTTTAGAAAGTCTGAGAATCTCTTCAGGAAGATAACCATCTCTAACCATACCATTGGATAGTTCCAAGTGATGTGCATGTTGTTTGTCTTCTATTTCCAATTTTCTAGGCAAATTCATATTATTAACCCCAAAATGATGTTTTTAAAACTTACTTAGAAATAATCACGCCGCCTTTTCAGCCTGTTTTTCTGCAAATTCTGCACCCCACCTGCTTATTAATTCTTTTTCAGTTTTTATTTCCCTTTCTTCTTTTCTTTCTTCACTTCAATTTTTTTCTTTCCACCCATATACTTCTGCAAAACTTTCGGTATTTTCACGCTTCCGTCTTTTTGCTGGAAGTTTTCAAGAATTGCAACCATTATTCTTGAAGTTGCCATCGCTGTATTGTTCAACGTGTGAAGAACATACCTCTCTCCTTTCCTCGGAACGCCGACTATTCCCAATTCTCTCGCCTGTGAATCAACGCAATTGCTCAACGACATGACCTCGCCGTAATCTTTTATCGTCGGTCTCCAAACCTCAATATCCTCACCCTTCGCTTTCCAGTCGCCCAAATCACCTGTGCAGGATTCAATAATTCTGTAAGGCAAACCAAGTTTCTTCATTATTTCCTCTGAATTCTTTTTCAATTCATTATAATATTTCCACGAGTCATTCGGCTTGCAGAATATAAATTGTTCAATCTTGTTAAATTGATGTGTCCTCCAAAGCCCTTTTTCATTTATTCCGTGCGCCCCGACTTCTTTTCTAAAACACATACTATACCCAAAAAATTTCAGCGGAAGTTTCCCTTCAGGAACAGATTTCCCAAGCATCATTCCAAGAATAGCATGTTCTGCAGTTGGAATTAAATAAAGATCCTCGTCCTGAACTTTGTAAATTTTGGCTTCAAACGCCGCAAAATCTTCAGCAGCCTCGGCAATTTTTCTGTGCACCATCAATGGCGGCTCAATATAAACAAAATCTTTTTTCACCATGAAATCAATTGTAAAATGTATTAATGCCTGATTAAGCAAAGCCAATTCTTTTTTCAGGTAATAAAATCCGTTTCCGTCAACTTCTGCAGAAGCATCAAAATCCGCGACATCAAGATTTTCCGCGAGCTCAACATGCGTTTTTAACGGAAAATTAAATTTTGGAATTTTCCCGGCTTTTTTTCTTACAACATTTTCCTTGTCGGATTTCCCAACAGGAACATTTTTCTCCATCAGCGTCGGTATTTTCTTAAGCTCTTTTTTCAGTTTCTCATAAGCGGTTTTTTCCTCTTCTTCAAGTTCTCTAAGTTTGGCGGGAATTTCCTTCGCCTTCATAATTAATTCCCTCGCCGTTTTTTCCTCTCTTGTTTTCTTCGCCTTGTTAATCTCCTCGGAAATTTTGTTTCTCTCTCTTCTCAAATCATCGCCTTCTTTTTTCAGTTTTCTCCATTTTTCGTCCAATTCAAGAACAACATCAATTAATTTCACATCTCTTCCTTTTTTCTTGTTATTATCTCTGTAAGCATTGGGATTTTCCCTAAAATTTTTTATATCAATCATTAACAAATAAGAAAAGTTTTCTATTTAAATTTATTGAAGAATTTTGTGGAGATAAAGTTAGTTGTGAATTAATGTTAATAATCTCTTTAGGAGGCAGTTATATTTGTGACTATCTTTTATTAAACCCAACGGGGGAAAGAGTGTATTGACTTTGGCAAATTTTATTATCAAATCAAAATCAAGAAAAAAGCAGAGCGACTTCGTGATAGAAAGTAATTATTTTCTGAAGAAATTTTGTTATTAATTAATTTGTTTTCAGGGTGGGC
>JBBSYQ010000016.1:0-10766 GCA_038045145.1 Nanobdellota archaeon | reverse complement strand
ATTGCGAGCGAAGCGAGGCAAATTTTAAACAGAAATTACTTATTAAACAAAGCTTATTCAAATCTCATCCTTAACTCCGCCTTCGGTAACATAAAAAACAGTTTCATTCTCGGGAAGATTCGGCGAATCAATCATCTTCGCAACTCTGCTCCCTTGTTTTCCCCTTCTCAAATAAACCCTGTAAGTGCTTGCATGTCCGACGATGTTTCCTCCGATTGCAACAGTCGGGTCGCCAAACATCTGCGCTGGATTCACCATAACCTGATTTGTTACATAAACAGCAAGATTGTAAGTCTCTGCAATTCTCATCAAATCATGAAGATATCTGTTCAACTTCTGTTGTCTGTCTGCAAGTTGCCCTCTCCCTGCATACTCCGCCCTGAAATGCGCAGTGAGAGAATCAATAATCAAAAGTTTTATCGGCTCGCCATTTTTTATCATCTCACCGATTTTTTCCATAAGAAGAATTTGATGGTCTGAATTAAACGCTCTTGCAACAAATATATTTTTTAGAACTTTCTCCGAGTTGGCTCCCATAGCTTCTGCAATCTGCTTTATTCTCACAGGCCTGAATGTCCCCTCTGTATCAATAAAAACGCATTTCCCATTTGCTCCGCCTTTCTCAACAGGCAACTGAACATTAACTGCAAGAGTCAAGCCGACTTGCGTTTTTCCGCTCCCGTAAGCTCCATAAGCCTCTGTTATCGCCCTGCTTTCCACGCCTTTCCCGCCGAGCAAATCATTAAGATTTTTGCTTCCCGTCGTTATGTATCCAATATTCTCCCTTCTTTTTGCATACTCCATGCCGTCGACAAATTCCAGATTCATCATCTTTCTTGCCGCCTGAATCGCTTTTCTTGCAACTGCCTCGCCAACTCCGACCATTTCAGCAAGCCCTTTCGGAGTCATAACTGCTAGCGACATCAAATTGTAAACTCCTGCATCCTCAAGTTTTTTCAAAGAAGTCGGCCCAATTCCCGGAAGATCGCTCAACTCTGGCTCTTTCTCAACCTTTTCAGCTTTTTCAGTCTTCTCGCTCTTCTCTTTTACTTCTTCATCTTCTTTCTTTGCCATAATCAAATCTGAAAACCGAAGTTTATAAATATTATTTCACTGAAAAACTACTTCTTAAAAATCAAAAACAAAACAATAAACAACCCTCCAACAATTCCCAAAAGCAAATCAAGCATTGTGTCTCCAAGACTCGCTTGCCAATTGGTGCCGAAGAAATAATCAACTGCAAACTCGTAAAACTCCCACAAAACCGCAATAAAGGCAACTAAAGAAGTTACAAACAAAATTGTGAAAAATCTATTCAATTTCAAAGAATATTCTGATTCAAAATAACTCAAAACAAGAAAAAAACTATATCCTGCAGAAATTCCTCCGAGAAAATGCATCATCATGCCGAGATTGTTCAATAAATCATAAACTCCGAGAAAAACAAAAGCATAATTCACGACAAAAACCATAAACGGAAAAATAAAAAGTTTCAGGATATTTCTTGATTCATAAATAGCAGATATCATGCTTATAGAAAGAAATCAACACTATTAAAATTTATTAATTTGCGTAGCTTTGTTGAAAAACTTATAATTTTATTGCACTTATTAAACAAGCATTTGCATTCGCTGTGCTCATGATTAGTATAAATTGTTAATAAATAATCTGTTGGTTTATAATAATAATCTAATTAATCTGCGAACGAAGTGAGTAGCGTTTATTATAAGAAATGAGACATTCTAATAGAAATTACTGATTAAACGAATCCAATTTGCGTTCACTTTGTTCACGATGATATCTAATTGCTAACAAATAAAATAGCAGATTTTTAATATTAACAATTCTAATTCTGACATTACAAAACAAACAATATTTCTCCTTATTAAAGATATTTTCGTTTACGCTTTGTGTATAAAGTCTGAATAAGAGCTTACTTTTTGCACAGAAATTTCCCATAAAGGATTAGGATCAAGAAATTCAATTAAGAAGATCATTTAATTCCCACTCTTGTAATAATTTCTGGGGAACAGGGACTAAAACCTTATGTTCAGATAAGGGTAGGATTAATTCTTCGTCACTATTAATCACTCTTATGATTCCCCCTGCCTCTTTGAAATCTCTTAACATGTGTGCTGTTAAATCTTTACCAAAGTCACATTGATGTGGAGCCAAAGGTTGATCAACTTGATATGCTAAGTCTATCCTGTTAGGGTCTATACTCCATTTTTCAGCATCTCTCGTTTTATAAGCATATATGAGTGCGATTTTAGCATAATTTTTAATTTCCATATAGTATTAACTATCCTTATCTTATTTAAATAATATTGTTATTGAATATATAAATTAAACAAAAAGACTTTTTACACGGGTGCTACTTTCTACACAAAACTTTCATTTTAACTCTCAAGTTTTGCGGTTATTTCGTCGATGTTTATTTCTCTTGCATCACTGATGACAAATTCCGGCTCGTTGAAAAATTTGTTCGTCCTCACGCTTCCTGAAAAAAACATTTCTTTCCCGAGCAGTTCCTGTTTCTTTTGAATTAAAAAATCAGGATTTCCAAGTTCTGTAAATCCCAGGCTCATAAGAGAATCATGAAACAAAACAGTCCTTATTGTCCCTGTTCCGTCGTCTAAAACAATATTCATCAAAGCCCTTTTCTCCGACGCTGTTTTTCCGTGCTCTTTGCAGGAAAAATCCTGCCCGTTAAAATCAACTTTCTTTTTGCATTCAATGCAGACATCAAAAAACTTTGGCTCAAATGCCTGCACGACAAATGCTCTCACGACGGCGTTTTCTGAAATTCTGAAATCAGAAATATTTTTCTCCTTTGCAACTCTCTCTGTTTTCACGTCATTCAAAACTTCGCTGCTTAACTTCATCCCTGAAAAACTTCCCAAATGAACCTCATTGTCTTTCACGCTCGCATTCAAAATTTCAATAATGCTTCCCTGTGAAACAGTTCCGCTTTCAATAAGCCCGATATGACTTGTATCCCATAAAACAGTCTTCGTGTTTGAAGTTTCGTCGGCAACAACTAAATTCGCAACTTTCCCTTCCTGCCCGTTTCTCACAAAAGTTCTGACGGGAAAAACATTTACAACCTTTCCGACAAAATTAACTCTTTTCATTCCAGAGGAAAGCTCGTCTATTTTCAGTCTTTCATTGTCAAAACTTATTCCAAGCTCTGCGGCAACAATCTGCGCCGCCCCCTCTTTACTTATCAATCCTGAAATTTTTTTTATCTTCGCATCAACCTTTCCTTCTATCTCCTCTTTTGGCAAACCCGAAGCCCTTGAAATAATCCCCACCAACTTTTCATAATTAACATCCGCCATCATCTAAGTAAAAACAAGGTGTTTTTAAAAATTTTCGTGTTGTAAAAAAAGCGAACCGATTTGTTTAGAAAATCATTTTCCATTAATCCCTAATATTAAACTATTGCGTTCGCTGCCGCTCCCGATTGATATAAATTCCTAATCAAATCCGGATTATATTAATTTTTACATTAACCTGCGAGCGAGCAATTTTGTGGTAGAGAGAAAAATAAATCTATCAGTGGCTCGTGCGAAGTTGGGAGCAGAAGTGAGCAACATTTTTTATTACAAAAAACAAAGCAGTTTAAACAAGAATTATTTATTAAACAAAGCGAACGAACATTTTATAAACAAAATTCTTCAAAATAAAATCATGGTGGGAAGCATGAATATAAAAATAAAAATGATGCCTTCGTCTCCAAATGTAAATTTCGACGGAATAAAAAAGAAAGCAAAGTCTGTCGTGGAAAATAATAAAGGCAAAAACATTTCATTTGAAGAAGAGCCTATAGCATTCGGCTTGAAAGCATTGATAGTTTATTTTATCCTTCCCGAAGACGCGGAGCTTGAAATTATTGAAAACAAGCTTGGCGAATTGGAAAATGTTAATTCCGCAGAAACAATTGACATGCGACGGGCAATCTAACTTATAAAATAACTGCTTTTCATCGACGGAACAATGTCCTTCCCGGCATATCGCATAAAAGCCGCTAAAAGCATCGGGCGGGAAATCAAAGTGTCTCTGCTATCGCTTTCTTTTTCCAGAATCCTGTCAAATATCTCCCTCTGTTTTTCATTCATTTCGCTCGCTTTATGCACATAATGATAACCAAAAATTTCAGGAATGGAAGACAGCAATAAATCAATGGACTCTCTCTTCAAGGGAAAATGTCCTTCTTTTGACGCGTCATTAAATCCGTAGAATTCAAGGGATTTTCCATAATTTTCTAAAATTTGCTCCATAGTTCCCATTTCATTTATTTGTTCAAGCAGATTTGGAGTCATAACCCGTTAAAGAAAATCTTTTTTATAAAAACTATTGTAATCGGGATTTTGTTTAAAAAGCAATTAACATTTAACTTCGTTTCTAAATAAAATCGGTTCACTTAATTTACTATTTGCGGAGAATATTAACCCAGAAATACCTTCGGTTTTACATTAACAAATTAAATTAATCCCAAGCACAGAAAGCCACCGTCCAAGCGTTGCCGATGGCGAGGCAATTTGAACAAGAATTATCTTTTAAACAAATCTCTAATGAAGACATATCGTTAAATATATTAATGTCGATTTTTTGTTAACAAAATGCTCTCAAAAGAACAGGCGGAAGAAATAAAAAAGCAGCTTATACAGCAGGCTGAAGCATCTCTCCCCGACGACAAAAGAGCCGCCGCCAAAGCACAGATTCTCTCTATGAACCCGGAACAGCTTGAAAAATTCTTGCAGAGAAATAATATGGTGCAGGAACGGGGAAACCAATGTATTTTTTGCTCGATAATTTTTGGCGAAACTCCTTCGTACAAAATCGGCGAAAATGAAAAAGCTCTGGCGGTTTTGGAAATAAATCCAATTTCAAAAGGGCATGCTCTGATAATTCCAAAATCGCACAAACTTCTGGAGAAAATCCCAAATGAAATTCCTCAACTTGTGAAAGAAATAACAGAGAAAATAAAATCGCAGCTAAAGCCAAAAGACATAAAAGCGTCAAACTCAAAATTGTTCAATCACGAAATTATAAACCTTCTCCCGATTTACGAAAACGAAACTTTCAATTCAGAAAAACATCAAGCAACAAAAGAAGAACTTGAAGAACTGCAAAAGATTCTTTCAAAACCAGCAGGCAAAAAAACCGCAAAAATAAAAAAGCCAAAAATAGAAAAGATAAAACCCGAAAAATTCTGGCTTCCGAAAAGAATTCCGTGAAAATTCACACAACTTCAAAAAACCAAATCCCGACAAAAATCAAAAAACTGATTAAAAAAACAGGAACAAACGGAATTCCTTGTCTTATCTTAACAGTTTGATATACTTTTTTTATTTCTTTAATTTGTCCGTAGCTTAATCCGCTCCATTTCGCTTTTATTGTTTTTTTGTTTATTTTCAAATCATTGTAAAGCCAGTCGCCTTCAGAAAGTTTTTTCACAGGAACTTTAGAAACCAAACACGACTCATCAACCGCTTTTGCGTAAATGTAAAAATAAGGCAAAATAAAAATTAAAATCCCGAGGTAAGAAAAAATAATTTCAAAAAATCCAAAAATCAGGAGCATTGTTCCAAATAAAGTGCAGATGTAAATCAAACTTTTTTTTCTCTTAAATTGTTTTCCAAATTCCGTTTTAAAAATTTTAAAATTTCTTGCAGACAAAATAAAGCTCCAGAATAAGCCGTAAACCGCGCCTGAAAATAAAAAAATCAAAAAAAACATTGTTAAAATTTCAAGATTTTTGTAAAAGTTGCCATAAAAAGGAAGCACCGCGCCGAGGGCAATCATTAGTTTTGCGTCGCCGCCTGCAAACATCCTTCCGTAATAAAGTGCATTTCCTATAAGAAAAAAAATTCCAAAACCGATTAAACCATAATAAAAAAACCCGAAGTCGCCTGAAAACAAGCTGTAAAAAAATCTGAAACCAAGGGCAAAAATTATCAGCGAAAAACTAATCCAGTTTGCAACAATTCTCGTCTTCAAATCCTGGACACTTGCAAAAACAATCCATATAAATGCAAGTGCAATCAGAAAAATTATTTCATGCATGTCAAAAGAAACACAAAATGCTTTATAAAAATTCCCTTAAAAAAAGATTAGCAATCCCATAATAAAAATTATCAGTTATTAATTAACTTTCTTGGGGGCGATGAAAGAGATTTGTGGAACTAAAAGTTGCAAAGGAATTATAAAAAACTAGGGATTAATTTTTCGTTCGCCCTAATGGCGTCGCTGCGACGTTAACTCTTCTTCTCCCGCCTTGTTTGTAAGGATGTTTCTTTCTTTCTTTTCTCTTGTCTTTCCTTTTATTCCTTTTTTCAGAAAAAGCATAATCCATTTTTATGCATCTGGTTCCGCACTCGTTCCCGCTTCAGGTTGAGGACATAAAGAAGGGCATTTATTAACGCCGTAAACAGTATATGTCGGATTCGTTGCCAACTCATTGCAAGTAACCTCTTTTATAACTGTTTCTGCTTTCAATTCTCTTTTCACTGTGCAGAAATCATACTGACTTTGTGTCGCGCACGCAGCCTGGCATGCAGAAACAATACTTTTAACATTGTTCGTTTGAATGAACGGCAAGACTTTATCCCAGCCGATTATAAAACCGAAGATTAAAAGAGCCATTACAACAAGCCCCAAAATTATAAGGATTATCGTATTCGTGCTTAACTCCTGCCCCTTTTTGTCCATTGCAATTTTAGGTAAATTTTATTTATAAACATTTCCTTAAGATTCAAATTCATATTCAACATAAAAATCCTCTTCTTCTCCAAAACCGAAAAAGAAAAAATCTTTCTCTGGTTTCATGTAGCTCCCGGTAATTTTGTAAGATTCTCTGCCAGCATTGGAATTCTTTTCCCCGGAAAAAATAATTTTTGAATTCCCAACTTTGTAAATAATTTCCTTGTTGAAAATTTCCATCACTTCGGGATTTTTGTTTATCTCCGGATTTTTGTAAAACCTTATTTCTTCGGCAACTGAATTAATTTCCCTTATAATGGAAAGTCCTGTAAAATCCTTTTTCACGCCTATGCTTGAAGAATAAAAACTGTAAAGTGCGAGGCTGCATATCACGACAACCCCCAAAACAAGTATCGTGACTGAAATGTCTCCCTTTCTATTAAATTGTAGCCCTTGCTTTTGTTTTTTCATCCTGTTTGCTCCTCACATTTAATTCAATTTTCTTGTCGTCGCTTAAATAAACACTTTCCGAGATGATTTTTTTCCCGTAGGTTAATTCATCAAAAAATTGCCCGGAACCCTTGCTGCCGGAAACAACTTCCATCCAAACAAAATAATTGCTTTCTCCCACAACTTGATAAATGGTGTAAAAAATCTGAATAAATAAATCATAATTAAATCCGTCCATAGTATTTCTGTTTTCAATTTCCTTGTAAACAATGTCCTCATTTTGTTTTGTAAGCAAATAAGACATCATGCTTCTCTTGACAAAACTATCATGAATTGAAAATTCATTTTCAGATAAAGGAGGAATAAGAGTCATTTTCTTCGCCAGAACAACCGAAGCATAAACAGAGATTAGAAGTAGCACTACTATCAAAAGTGTTGCAACTATCCATGTCATGGTTTCCCCTATTTGTCCTCCTCTTCCTTTTGGAAAAATTTGGGTTAGCGAAAATTTCTGATTTTCAGCCTCGCCAATTTGTCCTCTTTTGTTTAATAAAAAATTCTGAATCATTTTCTTATTTTACATTCTCCGAAGTTTTCCTGACAACCGATAAAACCTCGACGAAATATTTCTTTTCCCCACCGTTAACATAAAATCCCTTCCTGTCACATCTTGACGGAAGTCCGTACTCTTTTTCTTTCTGAATTTCGCAATCTGTTTTAATATTTGAATTGCCAGTTGAAAAAGTTAAAATCGGATTTTCCAAAGCATGTTTCTCCTGAAAAAGTTTTTCCCATATTTCAAAATCGTAAAAATTTGTTTCAATATAATATTCATCCTCTTCGGAATTAAGGTTAATATGACAGATTTCAGCGATGTCAAAATTCTCGTTAAAATTTTTGTTGAGTTTTCCCGCTTCGGAAATGCAATCTGCAATTTTTTCAGTCATTATTCCTGCTTCAATCTCGCGAACATCATATGGAAACCTGTAAAAATTCAACACCATCGCGACAACGCTGCCGGCTATTATAGCAAGTATTGCAAACCAGTAAACTGCAAGAACCTTGTCTGCGCCGTTTTTATTCATTGTATTTGTTTATTTTAATTATGTAATCCTTCACCGGATTTGCAGATATGTCGGGAAAAACATTTACATCTACATCATTAAAAAGATGGTATGAATAACCGCCTTTCTCCCGGAGTTTAACTTTAACATTATTCCCGTCGACAGAAACCATGTTCCCAGAATATCCTATGCTTTCAGCTTCTTCAAAAGCATCTTTCATATTTATCTTTATAGTCATTCCCGGCTTCGCGGAATCAATGATAAGCGCAATTTCCTTCGCATATTTCTGCTCAAGCAGTGCAGCATTTCCTGTTTCAGAAACAATAAATAAAATCAAAATTGAAAGAAAAATCAAATTCAGAATTATGAAGACAACATTTTCAACAAGAATCTCGCCGCTTTTAAATTTTTTATTCATAAGGAAAAAACACAAATGTTCTTAATAAAATTAACTCATCTTTATTTTTTTGTGTCTAAAATCATGAAAAAGTCAGAACCTCTTCGCAGTTCAGCGCCTTGAACTCGTCTGAATTTGCCTTAATTATCGTCGGCAACATGAACTTGTTATCAATCCCTTTCCCGTTAACATTCAGTGCGCCAATCTTCGGCTCCCTTAATTCACCTATTCCAGCTCCTGCAGCTCCCGCAATCCCGAAAACAATAGCCCCCCCGATTAATCCGACGGGATTTGACATTACAAGAATTCTCACCGCCAAGCCGCCAACGCCCGCGCCGCCGCCGACCCATCCGTAATAATTAATCCTACTTGTTATTCCCATGACGACAAAAAATTGCTCGCCGACATTGATTGTTCCAAAAGATTCAGCTCCTGTTTGTTTTTTTATTTCGTTCTTAACCTCAATTAAATTATTTTTCCCCGTAAGATATTGCAAGTAAGTTATTTCCTTGTCGGGAATTTTGTTTTCTGCGAGATAAGCATAAAGCCCGTCCTTGCTTACCTCTCCGCTTTCAACGCCCTGAAGAGTTTTAAGGCTGTCGTCAAATAAAAGCTGGTTGCATATTGAACAATAATTGTGCTTGCTTGCATCGGTTCCTATGTAATCTATCTCTCCCTCGCCGAACATCCGCCAGCATCCAACCATTTCTTCAGACAGCGTCGCATAAACCTCGTTTAAGCTGTTAACATTAAGAACATTGTCCGGCTTCGTCAAGCCCTCGCAACTTCCGTCGGCAGTAATGCAATCGTAACTTCTCCTGCAGTTAAGGGAAACAGATTCCTTCGGCAGCGCGCTGTTCCCTTTCATCACGACAGAATTTCTGCAAAGTTCATCTTTTGATTCGTTCCCGATATCAAGTCGGAATAAAAAAAACAAAATAACAAGAAAACTTGCTATAAGTATGATGATCAAAACAATTTGCTGCGTAGTTACCTCGCCGTTCTTTTTCTTCATTATAAAACCCCCAGATTTTTCAGCAAAGCATACAAAGCTCCGATGGCTATTCCGAAAAAAACAATCCATATTAAATATTTTATCAGTTCATCAAGAGTCATTTTACCTCGCTCATCAAAACCATGTTATTTTCTTTTTTAATTAAAACCTGCGTCAAACCCTCATCAGTGTTTTTTATTTTTATTTCGTCAAAATGCCCAAGATTTTCCGCAATCAGGCACGAGCCTCCGTCGGTGCATTCCTTTGCCTGTCTTTCTTCCCACGAGACAAAAATTGCCCTTATAGGGTCGTCATAAACTCTGCTGCAAATGCAGATGCAATTCTCTCCGGCACACGAATTCGGCTTGACATTTTCGACAAAGGAAAACAAATGCCATCCTTTCGGATTTGAAATATCCTGCACCTCGAAATTTCCCTCTGCAAGCCCGTCAAAAATTTCGCCGATTCTCGTCAGGGAATTTTCCGCCTGTTCAAGTTTCTGCTTGTTGATGTTTGCAAAATACAAAGCTGTAAGAAAATAAACGAGAAACCCGAGGGCAATCAAGGCGATGACTATCTTAAGCGTTTCCTCCGCCAACAAAAATCCTTTTTTGTTTTTTATCTTTATCATTTTGAAAGTAAAAAAAATACCTCTTTTCCCGTCGGGAGATTTTTGAAGAAATCAATCATGTTACTTCCAAAAAAATACAATCCCGCGATTATGGCAACTACAACGAGAATGCCGAGAATTATCTTTATCAGTTGTTCTATCTCAAGTTCCATTTATCTGCTCCCAAAAAGATTTTTAATTTGTTCCACAACCGACGCTCCTTTTTCCTTGAGAATAAAAATAGCCAAGAGCATTACAACCAAAATTGCAAGAGCAATCAAAATCCACGGAAGATAATCCGAGATAATTCCTCTTTTGCCATCTCTTTTTCTCATAAAATAAAAAAACAAATCTTGTTAATAAATGTTGCTTTAAATCAAGTTCCCCAACACCACCGACGACAGGAAGAAAAGGGCAAGAGTTGCAAGAAGCGCTGTTATGAAATAAAGTGTAATCCCTGCGCGGAGATTTTTGCCTATGCTGTTTATCCTCTGCAACTTGTCTTCTCCGGAATCTATCGCAACAAGAGCTCTTGTAAGAATA
>JBBSYQ010000015.1:0-7723 GCA_038045145.1 Nanobdellota archaeon | reverse complement strand
CCACCCACCCTCTATAATTGTTAGTAATCAAATAATTTCTTATTTATCATCATGAAGTTGCTCGTTCACCCTGTGGAAAATTAGGTTAATGATAAAACATTTTTTGTTAATTTATAGATTTACATTAAATTTTTATGACACATTTAGTCTATCTTTAAGAAGAAAATTAAAAAATTAAACCGCCAGCATAATAACTTATTGCAGAGCTTATTACACCGAATAATATTCCACTAAAAATTTTTATTTTTTCTATTTTAAAATAAATCAGCGAAGCGAGCAATCCCAAGTAGATTAAAATAGCTAATATGCTGAATTTTAAATCATTGTAATAGATAATTGTGAAAAATAACATCACAAATCCAAGTCCTGAATGCATATTTGATTTGAACAAAAACATTAAAATAAAAAATAAAACTCCTGCGAGAACAAACTGCATTAGATATTCTTGTTTTGAAAGGATTGAAACTCTTACAAGAACGAGAATGAAAAAAGGCAGACTTCCCAGAGCAATTATATCTCTCGGAATTTCTCTCAGAATTTTGTGCGGAAATTTCATAATTAATAATTATTTTTTATGTTTATAATATTTGGTTTCGTGATTCTTGCGAATTATCTTTTGTGTGTAATTCCTTAGTAATCACAAAAACCCAAGATTTATAAATCCGGTAAACGCTGGGAAATATAGAAAAATGATAAACAAAATTAATCCTAATTTAATAAAAATGGCTAAAAGGCAGTCAAGCGGAAGAACACTTGAAGAACTTGATGCAGAAGAAGCAAGAAAAGCTAAAGAATTGAAAGAAGGGACAAGGGAAATGAAAACAGGGCCGAAGGATTTAAGGGGTTCATATCTTCCGGAATTAGAATTGCCAGAGATAGATTTCGAAAAGGAATTAAGATCACTTCCGGAATTAGAATTGCCAGAGATAGATTTCGAAAAGGAATTAAGATCATGGGAATTACCAGAAAATTTGGAAGAACGACCATTTCCCGATGGTGTGGGGGAATTAACAAAACCAACTATAATTGTAAAATCTTCATTAACTGACTTAGTTGATTTTTGCGGAGTTGTAATACAAAAAGGAGACAGAGATGTAGTTTATGAACTTTTTAAATCAGTGGGGAGAGATCCCGAGGATTCTTATAAAAAAGACAATACCGGAAGAATAAAATTAAAAGATAACAGAGTAACTTATTTTGATGCTTCGCAGATTGGATTAAAATCTCTTCCCGAAACAATTGGAAATTTACAGGCATTAAGGGACTTTGAGGTTTGGGGTAACCAACTAACTTCTCTTCCTGAAGAAATTGGAAAATTGACAGTATTGCAGAAATTGTATGTTAGGGGTAATCAATTAAATGAACCATCTAAAACATTATTGGATGAATTAGAGAAAAAGGGAGTTAAGGTATACAGGTAAAATGCCAAATCCAAGATTAATAAAAATGGCTAAAAGGCAAATGAATCCTGAACCGCTAGTAGTTGAAGAAGAAAGAGAAAAAATTGTAGAAACAGAACCTGAAAATCTCCCCCCAATACAAGATTTTATTTATATTCCTTCTACAAAACTTTATGTTGCAAGAAAAAAAACATTGCAAGACAAAAGTTGGTATGAAGCACATGAAATCCTGCAAGGACAAGGAAGCAGAATGCAAACACTTCCTGAATTTATTGAATTCTTAAAATATGTTAATAGAAATCATCCCGATATTTATCATGAAATAGTTAACAGGCCTGGAAAAATGGAATGGATTGATGCATATTTTGAACAGAGAAAAGACGGAATGTATGTTCTTACATATAACAGAACAAATGCAGAAAAATTAGATGCAAATACGTTAGTAGATAATAATAGAAAAGTTCTTGAGAAAATTTCTTTAGATACATGGCTGAAAAATCCTACAGGACAAGGGTTACCTAGAAAAAATGTTGCAAAAACAGGTAGAAGTTTAGTTTATTTTTATCCAAGAAATGGATTCGTTGTAGATTTTGATACTTTTTGTGGCATTCTTACCCTGCATTGCACTGCGTTTCCTTATAACGAGGATTCTAGTTCGGGGGTACATGCTGTGAAGCAATACAAGCAAGATTCTACCGGAGGAAACAGAAAATGACTGAAAAAGATTTTTAGATACCCTCTTGAAATTCCTGATAATCTTCCACGAGAAATAAAGTTTGTAACACAACTTCTAAGCAATGAACTGCCGTCTTATAGTAATTTTGTAATTCCTGATTCTCATGAAGAACGTCCTCACGGGCAATTATTTATTATGAGGGAATCTAAAAGTAAATCTTGAAATTGAATAGTTCTTTGATGATTCAGAATATGCCGGGGAATATGTATTTCCAGATAATGAAAGCGTTAAACCAAAAAAAAGAAAAATAATTAATTATTCTATTATAATCTCATTATCCCCAATGATTTTTATTTTTCCCGCTTCTCCCGAGAGTTCAAATAAATCTTTGTTTATTTTAAGTCCACCGTTAAATTTGCTTAATTCAACTTTTTCATTTGTTATATCAAATGCATTTTTGCCGTCGTCAAGAATAAGATTACCTGAAGTTGTGTATGAAAGTTTTCCTATAGAGATTCCTTCGTCTATTTCAAAAGAGCTGTAGCTTGTTGATTTGTCGAGGGAGATTTTTGCGACATTGTCTTTGAGGTTTAGAGGATAGCCGTTGAAAATCACTTCAGACACCTCGCCCTTTAATTTTATTATTTTTTTAGAGTTTAGATTTATCTCCCCGCTGAAATTTTTTAGGATTATGTAATTATTCGCTAATTTTCCAAGATAAATTTCTTCGTCGCCTGCTTTAATGTAGGAATCAGAGCCCGCGACTATTTTCACTTCGCGAAAATTTCCATTAAGAATCAAATCCGGAACCGTGAGTTTTGCATTAAGTGGAATTGCTGTTTGATTTTTTTCACCTGTCAAATCTCCTGTTAATGGCAGAGTTCCTGAAAAGGTGTTGTATGCAAGGAGAAGAAAAATCCCAATCAATAAGCCGGAGATTAATTTTAACATGATAAATCTAAAATACGGCAGGTTAAAAATATTTTGATTTAGCAAGCTTTTTAACTTGATTCGGTTTCGTGTTTTTATGGAACAAAAAATTCGCCAGCCAATCGTCACGGTATGCGGGCATGTTGACCACGGGAAGACAACTTTGCTTGACAAATTCAGAGGCAGTTCTGTTACAGAAGAGGAAGCCGGAGGCATAACGCAGAAAATTTCCTTCACGCTTTTCCCGTCGGAACAGCTAAGAAAGGCGTGTCCAATCATTGACAAATCCGGAACAAAATTGAATATTCAGGGATTTCTTTTCATTGACACTCCGGGGCACGCTGCTTTCACGAATATAAGAAAAAGGGGCGGAAGCTTGGCGGATTTGGCGATTTTGGTTATTGACATTAATGATGGAATCAAGCCGCAAACTGCAGAGGTAATTCAGATTTTGAAAATGAACAAAACTCCGTTTATCATTGCACTCAACAAAATAGACAACATTTCAGGATGGAGGACAAACCTTGGCAAGGACGGAGATTTAAGGAAAAGCATTGAAATGCAAAACGAAAATGTGAAACAAAATTTTGACGAAAAATATTACACCTTAATCGGAAGTTTAAGCAATTACGGATTTGATTCAGATATTTTTTACAACATCTCTGATTTCACAAAAAAAATCGCGTTAGTTCCATGTTCTGCAAAGACGGGAGAAGGAATTCAAGAGTTGCTGATGATGCTTTGCGGTTTAAGCCAGAAATACCTTTCCGAAAGCCTTGTTCTCGGAGAAAAAGCAAAAGGCGTTATTCTTGAAGTAAAAAAAGAGAAGTCAATTAATTATGCGGAATGCATTCTTTACGACGGCGAACTTAACAGGAAAGATGAAATCGCGATTGCAAGTTTGAACGGCGAGCCAGTAGTTACCGGAATTAGAATTCTTGAGGAAATCCTGCCGCTTTCCAAAAAATTTGAACCGAGGGAAAAAGTAAGAGCAGCAACTGGTTTAAGGATTCAGTTTTCAGAGAAGTGCGAGGTTCTTGCGGGAATGCCGTTTGTTTCTTACGACGGAGATGCGGAGAAAATAAAAGAGGTTTTCAAAAAAGAAATTTCCAAAAACGTGGATTCAATGCTTGAAAAAAACGGGATAGTTGTAAAGGCAGATTCCTTGGGAAGTCTTGAAGCCCTGCTTTTTTTGCTTAAAGAGAATCACGTTCCTGTTTTGAAAGCGGGAATAGGAAGCATAAACAAGAACGACATAATTTCAGCGAAGGCAAATTTTGAAATAAACGAGCTTGACGCGGTTATTGCGGGATTTAATGTTTCTGTTGATAATGAAGCCGACGAAATTAAGGGGAATTTGAAAATAATAACGAACGAAGTTATTTACAAGTTGATTGAGAAACTTGTTGAATTCAGAATTGAAAAAAGCCGGCAAATTGAGAAGGACAGACTGATGTCTTTGAGTCCTTTATGCAAGCTGCAGATTTTGCACCAGCATATTTTCAGGAACACAAAGCCGGCGATTTTCGGCGTGAGAGTTGAAGCGGGAAAATTAATTTCAGGTTTGAGTTTAATTGACGAGACAGGAGAGAAAATAGGGAGAATAAAAAACATTCAGTCGGAAAACAAATCCGCCAATGAAGCGTCGGAGGGAATGGAGGTTGCGGTTTCTCTCCCCGGAGTGAATTTTGAACGCGTTTTGGGAGACAGGAAATTTCTTTGCACAGACATGTCGGAAAGCCAATTTAAAAAATTCAAGAAGAACAAGGATTTACTTTCATCTAAGGAGATTTCGCTGCTGCAGGAAATTGCGGAGATAAAGAGGAGAGAGAAGAGCGAGTGGGGAAACTTGTAACAAGCGGGACTTTAAATAAGGTAATTTACTATAAATAAAGAATGGAAAGAATTAAAGAGGCGTTGAAAAGAAAAGATGAAGACAGAAGAATTAAGAGATAAAATTTATGGTTGGTCTTTAGATTTAGTTAATGAAGGTAAGGAATTAGAGGGAATATTTTTATTACTCGCTACTTGGAATTTTGCCTATTTTAGATACCATATGAAAGAATTTCCATTAAGTGAATTTGAAAAATCCCTGAAAGAATGTAATTTTGATTATTTCAAGGATAAAATTTTTTCTGAAATAAATTTAGAAGATACAGAAGTGAAAAATAAAATTATTGAAATTTATGGAAAATTATCTAATTTTAAAGGAATAAGATGGGTAGGAGCAACTAAAATTATGCACTTAAAATCTCCAAATTTTTTTATTATGTGGGATAGAAATATTATAAAACATTACCAAGCAAAAACTTTTCCAGAAGGTTATTTCAATTTTATGAAGTTGATGCAGAATTTGTATAAGAGTGGCTTTTTTGGTAATCTGGGTAACAATATAACTATACCGAGAGCAATTGATTTATTTAATATGGATAAATTTTCACCCTAAAATTTCAAGGACTTTTTAAACAGATTACTTCTTACACAAATCCAAATAATTCAAAATCTTTAAAAACCGATTTTCAATAAGATATTCATGCCGTTCAAAATTAATATCGCAACGAAAGAAGGCAGGACTTTCCATTTGGAAACAGAAGGCGAGAGTCTTATCGGAAAGGAACTCCATAACAAAGTTGAAGGCAGCGAAGTTTTCCCGGAACTTTCAGGATATGAGTTTGAAATTACCGGAGCCAGCGACATTGCAGGATTGCCTTCACTTGAGAGAGCGGAAGGAATTGGCTTGTCGAGGGTTTTGCTGAAATACGGAAAAGGATTCAAAAACAGACCAAGAAAAGAAGGCAAGAGAAAACGCTCAAAGAACAGACCGAAGGGTTTGAGATTAAGAAGAACTGTCAGAGGAAAAGTTATTTCTCCAAGCATTGTTCAGATTAATTTGAAAGTTTTGAAAGAAGGCACAAAAAAATTTACTGAAATTTTTCCTGAACAAAACAAGAAGAAGGAAAAAATTGAAGCGCCTGCGGAATAATTCTAAACATAAAGAATCAACGGATTGTTAACATTATCTTATTAATAATTAGTTTAAGGCGAACAGATTTTAATCACTGACTAACTTTTAATTCCTTTTTCAATCTTTCAATAAATTCAAACTGCGCTTGATTTATTTTTTCTTTTGCTTCTTCAACACCGAAGAATTTTGCCTTGTCAATTTCAGGGACTTTTATTTTCTTTCCAGAGCCGAAGGGAAATTCAACTTCAATCATGTTTTGTTTCAGCAATCCAAGCCGGTCGCCCTCAAATGCCCACGCGTGAACAATTTTCCCTGATTTTTGTTTTATGTTTCCAAGTTCAATGAACGATTTACTTTTTGGTTTTACTCCTGTTTCTTCAAAAAATTCGCGTTTTGCAGCGTCAAATAACCTTTCATCTTTTTCGACCTCGCCTTTAGGAATGCTCCACGCATTTTTGTCTTTATCTTTCCAGAATGGGCTTCCTGGGTGAACAAGAAAAACTTTTAGTTTGTTGTCGTTAATTTTGTACATTAACAGACCGGCGGAGATTTTTGGCATTTTATTACATACAAATCTTTTTTAATAAACTTTTTCCCAACATGAACTCATTGAAAAAATGAAAGCATATTAATAAAAATAGATTACCCAATAATTTTATATAGTAATAACCCTTTTTGGATAAATGCATAACAAAACTAAATTTGTAGTTATTAGTTTAATGTTATTATTAATAGGATTTTTAATCTTTTTTTATTATAGTGTAATAACCGGTTATGCAACAAGAAACGACGCTCAAGCATTGATAGTCAGTTTGGATATATCCTCAGACCAACAAAAAATAAAACCCGGTGAAAGTTTATTGCTTGAGGTAGCTATAAGAGAACCCGGTGGAACAATGGAAGAGACGTCAATTATAGATTTGGATTATGTAATTAAAGATTCTCAAGGAACCATCATAAGTGAGAAAAAAGAAAGCGGTGCAATTGCCGTTAAGCAGTCAGAAGTTACTGGTCTGCTAATCCCAACAGATACTAAACCGGGGGTATATACTGCTTTTGTAAATGTTAATTACAAGGGTAATATTTATGTTGGAAGCAAGACTTTCGAAGTTGTTTCATATGCAAAAACGGAAATGATTGCTGCCTCAATTATTTTTATAATCTTCATAATCATTATTATTTTTCTAATTGGAAATAAGATAAATAAAAAACTTAAAACTGAAAAAAAGAAATTATTTAAGAGATATAGAAGAAGATAATTTTTTCTTTCTCTCATTGTATAAATTTCCGATATTAATAACTTTTTCTTGGATAATTCTCTTCAAAACCCTTAAAAACCTATTTCTTATTTTAATTAAATGACTAAAAATGAAATCCCTGAACTGAATGTCGGCGTAGTCGGGCATATAGACCACGGAAAAACAACTTTGCTTAGCAAACTTACCGGGAAGTTTACAGACACGCATTCCGAGGAATTGAAAAGGGGAATAACAATTAAATTAGGTTATGCAGATATTATAATATCAAAGAATGGTGACTACAATATTGCAGGAAAAGGAATTCCACAAAGATATATTACATTCATTGACGCACCCGGCCACGAAATGCTTATGGCTACAATGCTTTCAGGTGCAGCAATAGTTGACGCAGCAATCCTAGTTGTTGCAGCTAATGAGGGAATTAAACCTCAGACACGCGAACACTTAATGGCATTACAAGCAAAAGACATCAAAAATATAATAATAGTCCAAA
>JBBSYQ010000014.1:0-21549 GCA_038045145.1 Nanobdellota archaeon | reverse complement strand
CCGCTTTCATTCTCTATTCTATTTTCACTGAACGTTTTGCAACTCCACCAGGTCCTACTCCTCCCCCTCCGGTAAACGGTTCAACAGGCCCTGTTGATTGTGAAAATGCAGGATTTTACTGCTCATCAAGTTATACTTGCAGTCAGACAGACGGGGAAATTTTAAGTTCTGATTCATATAATTGTGGTCCCGGTTTTGTATGTTGCACAGAACAATTAACTCTTGAAACTTGTTCAGAGAAAGGAGGAGAAATATGCAGTTCAAATCAAGACTGCGTCGCTGGCGGAACTGTTACAGCTTCGGACATTTCTTCAGGACAGCTATGTTGCTTGGGAAGTTGCAGGGCAAAATCAACAACAGGCGGCAATGATAATGCAGGAGGTATTGGCGGTACGGATGGCACTGGAGGAACAGGAGAAGAAAATGCATGTGAAATTGCCAGAGGAACGTGCAGGATAAGTTCGTGTTCTGCAGATGAAGAACAAACATTTGACAGTTGCACTTACAGCAGCGATATCTGCTGTGTTTCAAAAACAGCGGGGAAATTAAATATGTTTTGGATTGTGGGGCTTTCTGTTTTCGTTTTGCTTCTTGTAATAGGAATAATTTTCAGAGACAGGTTAAGAATTTTATTGTTTAGATTGGGCGGAGGAGGTTCTTACAACACAGGAAGAGGTCCTCCAAGAGGTTTCCCGCCAGGTCCATTTGCACCGAGAAGAATGCTTCCGCCTCCGCACAGACCTGCAACAACTCATTCAGGACCGCGAGGAGAAATCAGCGACGTTCTTCAAAGACTTAAAGAAATGGGAAAGTGATTAAATCGGGAAATTTCCTAAATCCGACAAAAGAAAAAATAGTTCTCTTCTTTATTCTGGCATTAATTTTTTTTAAAAAGTAATTTTTATTTAAACTGCCTCGTTTCTTGTAATAAAAAATGCTGCTCTCGCAGATTAATGTAAAAATTAATATAAAACTTGGATTTAATATAGTTAATGGAAAATTATTTTCTAAACAAATCCAGTATGATAAAATTTGATATCTTTGGATTATAGTAAACTTAATTATATTCTCAATAATCTATAAAAGTAAAAAATAAAATTTATTAACTCTCTTTTTCTATTTAATAAATGAATTTAAAAATTTTATTCATTTTCGCATTTTTATTTTTTCTCCCTGTTGCATCTGCCGTTGCTATGGATATGAAAACAAATTTCTCGCAGGGGGAAACCCTTCTTGCAAAAGTTTCCGGAAATTTCTACAAATCAGTGCAAAAAGAAAATATTTTTCTTTACAGAGGGCATGTAAGAATTCCCATAGAATCAAAGGTCATGGAAATCAACGGAGATTTTTATATTTATGCGCAACTTCTCGGCAAATCTTCGGATAATTATTCTCTTTCGGTGGAAAACGCGAAATATTACGATAAATTTGAATTAACAGATAAGCCGATTGTTAAAAATTTTACAATTACAGAGAATTCCGCGGATTTTTTAATTTTGCAGGGTTTTATTGTAACAGGCGGGAATTTTTCAGTGGAAGCCGCGAATCTTGCTGACAATGAAATCAGCGTTGTTTCAAGAATAAAAACCGAAGAGAAAAATACGGGATTTTTTGAGTCACTCTTCGGGAAATCTGAAGAAGAAACATTGACAAAAATTAAATCAGGAGAAACAAAAGAAATTCTTTTTGAGATTGAAGATTTAAATGAAACCAAATTAATTATCGTTGAGTTAAGCACTGAAAATACAAAATACGAAATTCCTGTTTACCTCATCGGAAAAGAAAAAGAGAACGCGGATAATAAAGAACTTTCCAGAGACATGAGATTTGAGCCATCCTACATAAATGTTACAATTCCCCTTGGTTCTAACGCAACAAGAATTATTTATCTTAACAATATAGGTGAAACTGATTTGAAAAATATCACTCTTTCCGCCTCGTCGATTCTAAGTTCATTGGTAAATTTATCTGTGGAAGATATAGAAAATCTTGAAACAAATTCAAGCGTTAAAATTAAAATTGATTTCATTTCCGGCGATTCAGAGGGCATTGTTGAAGGGCAAATAAAGGCAAAAACAGGAAACAATCTTTACGCTTACGCAACAATTTTTTTAAATTCCGTGGCGAGTTTTGTTCCCGACGAAAAAACTGAAAATGAATCTGGCGCAACTCCTGAAACTCCCTCGCCAAATGCTTGTTCTGATTTTAACGGAACCTTTTGTGCGAAAAATCTGCCGTGCAATGGAGAGATTAAATACACCGGCGACGGAGTTTGTTGCATTGGAACTTGCGGAACAGCGGAGAAAAGCCAAACAGGAAGAATAATCGGTTTCGGGATAATCCTATTCCTGATTTTTTTGACAGCGTGGTTTTTTCTAAGATACAGCGGGGTAAAAAGAAATATTGATTTGCTGAAAGTTGCAGGCAGAAGATAATTATTTCCCTTTTTCTTTAAGGATTTCCCTTAATTTTTTTTCCAGAATATTTTTTTCAATTTGTATAACTCTTGCAACTTCGTCATATCCGTGCAATCTCCTCGTGATTTCATTCATTATGTCATTCCATCCGTTATTTGTTAATGCAATAAATTCAGGCGAGATTATTTCTATGTGAGCAGGCATATATTTGAACATTAAAATAACAAGATAGAGGATGTCCTCAACTTCAACTTCAACCTCTGCGAAATTGGTGTAGAAGTCTTTTTGGTTTTTCATCAAAACCGGCTCGTTGATTTTTTTGCCGATAACCTTGACATTTTTTTCCTCGTCAATTTTCTCAATAAGTTCGTTAAGGGTTTCAGTTAGATGTTCTGGCGGTTTGCCGATAACTTCAAGTATCAGCGCAGCCACGATGCCTTTTGTTTCATCATACGAGTTCATTTTTGTAATCTCCGTATTTTTCCCTAAATATTTTTATTCCAAATAACAGCATAATCAAAATACTGAATCCGACAAATCCGTAAATTGCATATCTGCTTTTATTTTCCTCAACACCGCGGCTTTTTATATCTTTTGGGGTTAATTTTATCACTTCTCCGACAATGTTTTTTGGGTTTTCTTTTTCAGTTAAATCAGCTGTATTTCCGGCAATGGAATTTGCAGTTTCATTTTCATAAATCAATCCACCCGTTTCATTTTCTCCAGTATCGTTCTCATTGGAAATATTTTCCTCGCCAACACACGCAAGTCCCTGCGATTTTATGTTGTTTAAAGTTACATTTCCAATACCATTAACATTTATCAAGTCATCAACAGATTCAAATGGTCTTCCGTCAATAATCCTTTGTGCATATACAGGACCAATTCCAGACAAATTATCCAATTCTTCCAACGAAGCAGTATTAATATTAATCTGGCTTTCATTGCAAATCGCACTAACAAAACTCACAAAAAACAATGCAAAGATAATTAAAATAATTTTTTTCATTTTTCTTTTAAATATTTTTTCTTGAAATCAATATATTCAATTTGTCCTCGTTTTTTTCCTTTTCGTGCAATTAAAATCTTGCTGAAGATTCTTTTCTCAAGTAAAAAAATACATTTTTCTTTTTCTGTTCTATCAAGCCAGCCATTTCCCTTGACTTCAATTCCAATAACATCATAACTTTTATTTTTTGTTTTTATTCCGATAAAATCAGGAAATCCTGTTCCAATGCTTAGTGCTTTAAAAAAAGGATTGTATTTTCTCTTCGCTTTAACTAACTGCTTTTTTTCCAAGTCAACATTATTTGTCCATTTGTCAACGACAAATCCTTGTTTTTCCAAATCATTCCGAACTTTTAGTTCAAATCTCGCGCCAGATGCCCTGCTTTTTTTCCCACGGATAGAATTTTCTTTTGACATAAAAATAATTGGAAGAAAGAGTTTTTATATTTTAGGAATAGAATCTATCCCTTTTTGGAGAAGTCCTGGAAGATCTCGGTTAGCCCTTCTTAAGAGTTCTTCGTGATCATCCTTCCAATAATCAGGACGATATTCTTCAGTGCCAGCATTTCTGGACGCGGCTTTTATTTTACCATTTTGCCACAATCTTAAAGCAGGAATCGCAAATCTTTTTTCTCTGTAATAAGATACTAATTCTGCCAAGGGCAAAAATGTTGTTAAATCTTTAGATAAACCATCAATTTGTTCTAATGTTGGTTTGCAATTAAAAGTTACAGGGCCATTAACATCATAAAAATAAGCAGAATCACAATCACTTGTACCTAAATAATAAATAAGAAGTAATGGAGTTTGTTCTGGTAATTGAAATTCTAACTCTTTTGCTTTTTTATGAAGTTCACTAGAAAAATCATCTGTTGAGAAACCCCCAATAAATTCATATTTTTCGAGGATACTTTTTATATGCATATTCAATATAAGAATAATGTATATAAAAAGATTATTGTTCTTTATAATATAATTACAAATCCCTCGGCAGCAATGTTCTTCTGTTGTTTGCCTTAGCGCGTTTTATCGCATCCCGCAAAACTTCTTCAACTTTTCTTTCCAAAGCAGTTCCCAAATCTTCAGCAACGCTTGAAACCGCGTTTTCTTTATCCAACTCACGAACAACTTTTTTGATGTTTGATTTTACGATTAAAGCCATAAAACTAAATAATTTTGAAATTTAATAATCTTTTGAAAAAACAAAACCTTTAAATATACAATTGTATACATAAGTATACTCATAGCATAGTCATCGCAATTTATTGCACAGATACGGCACAGAGTGGAAAGAAATGGAAACAACAATTCGTTTGAATGTCAAGATAAAAAAAGAACTTGATGGTTTTAAACAATACAAAAATGAAAGTTACAATGAATTAATTAGAAAATTAATTTACATTGCAAAGCTGTGCGAAAATGAACCCAAATTATCACAAAAAACAATACTTGAAATCAAACAGGCAAGAGAAAGAATTAAGAAAGGAGAATTTTATACAGAAGAAGAGGCGAAAAAAATTCTCGGTTTGTAAAATGTACGAACTTGTTTTTGAAAAAATAGCTTTAAATTTTCTTAACAAACTTGACGAACAAATTAAAAATAGAATTTGGAATAAACTGCAGAAATGTAAGGAAGAACCATTTAGATACTTGGAACATTTAACAGATATTAAAGGGTATAAATTAAGAGTTGGTAATTACAGAATAATCTTGGATATTGATGTTAAAAATAAAATAATTTATATTTTGAAGATTGGGCACAGAAAGAATATTTATGGTTAGACATTTTTATTTTATCTGTTCCAGAAGTTTAATAATTCTTTCCTTTTTCCTAAGTTACGTCTGGAAACATGAAAAAATTATTTGATTTGATTTAGAAGACCGATAATTTTTTCCTTGCCGACGGAAAGAATCAATCCAGCCAACCTCGGTCCCTTTGGTTTTCCGATAATTACACTATATGCTCCCTCAAAAAATTCACTGCTTTCTATCCCGATTGCGTTACATATACTGTAAAATTCATTGAACAATTCCTCCTCTGTAAAATTCTTTACCGAAAGTGATTCCTTGAGCGATTTCAATGCCTGTTTTTGTTTCTTTCCCAAGCTCACCTCATCGCTGATTTTATCCCGAATCTTAAATTTAAAATCATCAGAAGCATATTTTTCAATCCATTTTGAAACTTTTTCCGCACGTTTTTTTGACTCTTTATTGAGATTTTTTGTTTTTCCGATTTGAATAAAACTAATCAAATGCCTGAAACTTGTTTTCTCTGGTTTTTTCTTTGGAACTTTTAAGACAGATAATTCGTAAATTCTTTTTTCCTGCGGATTTGCCTCTTTCTCATAATATTTTCTTTCAAGCTCGTCGAAGTCTTCGTAAATTTTTATCACATCATTGTCAAAGCTGATTTCAAATCCTTTATTCGGGCGTGTTCCGACGAAGAGATATCTTAAAACTTCCGGCTCGTAAATTTCCCCAACTTCGTCTAGTGTAAGAGTGTTTCCCACAGAGCTGGAAATTTTCCCATGCCCCCCCTTGATGCTCACAAATTCATACATGGTATACAAAGGCGCTTGATATCCAAACAATTTTACAATTTCTTTTCCCGTCATAAAACTTCCTCCGTGAACGCTGTGGTCAATTCCTCCTGGTTCAAAGTCAACATTCCAGTATTTCCACCGCATTGGCCAATCAATTCTCCACTTTAATTTTACAATTCCCTTTTTTCTGAAATCAAATTTCTCTTTGAAACCACAATTGCATTCATATTCAATTTCAAATCCCATCACATTCAGAACCTTTGTAAAATCTTTTTTGCATTTTTCGCAATAAATTTCAACAGGCATCCAGTCTTCGCTCAAAGGCTCTTTTCTGTACTTGTCAAGAATTTTCATAATCTCTTTCCTTTTTTCTATTGCTTCCTTGATTCCTTGAGCATATTTGCATTTCTTGTACATTTGATTCTGTCTTATGAATTCCGGCTTTATCCCGACTTTCTCACAGGATTTTTCAAACTCTTTTTCAAAATGCTCTGCATAACTTTTCGCTTTATCGGGAAATGGCGACGGAATCTCGCTCAAAGCCATGCCGAGATAATTTTCATATTTTTTCTTTTTTTCTTCAGGAAGATTTGCAGGAATTTTTCTCAATCTATCGTAATCATCCCAAGAATAAATGAACTTTACTTTCCTGCCTTTTTCTTTTAATGCTCTCACAACCAAGTCGGTCGTAATTACTTCTCTGAAGTTTCCAATATGAACGACTCCCGACGGAGTTATTCCTGATGCGCAGATATAAATCTTTTTGCCTTTTTTTTCAGCGATTATTCTGTCGGCAATTTGGTCTGCCCAAAAAAATTTCTCCATGAAAAATTAAAACGATTTCAATTTAAATATTTACTTGTAAGTAAATTAATCTTCTTTTTTATCTTCCATCAAGTTCCATGTTGAGCAAATTATCCGCAATTTGCTGGAATTTGTTCCATCTGCTCACATGAACATATTTTATTTTTCTGAAGTTGTCCTGCAATTTCTGCACTTTCAAAAATAAAGGAAGAAGTTTTTCATTCTTGACTTTGTATTCTCCAAAAAGTTGTTTTACAACTAACTCAGAATCTAAAACACAAGTCAACTCGTCTTTTGTATGCTTTGAGGCAATTTCAAGCGCCTTTATCAACGCTTTGTATTCTGCAATGTTATTAGTTACAACTCCGATTTTTTCGCTGTACATTTCAATAATACTATCATTATTTCTCACTAAAACGCCGATTGCTCCCTCTCCAGGATTTCCTCGTGAACCTCCGTCGGAATTTGTGAATATCATGAAACAAAAAAGGAAAAGATGTTTTTATATTTTTATAATTTGTTCACTTACAAAAAACAAACCAAAACTTTTTATATGACTTTTCTCTTATAAAATTATAATGGCAGACAAAAATAAGAACAATTATCTTGGGATTGGAATTGCTGTCGTTGTTGTTATCGTTCTCGCTATTGTTTTTATTTCAAACTCAAATAAATCTTCTTCAAATGAAGTTACTTGTAATTCTCCTTACATTAAAGTTGGAACATCTTGCTGTTTAGACCAAAATTCGAATAATGTTTGTGATAGCGACGAACAATCTGCACAAACACAACCATCCGAATATTGCGGAGATGGAATTTGTCAATCAAATGAAAATGCTCCTGATTGCAGTGATTGTAATGCTCAGTTGAGAATAGAGAATGTTAAATATAATCTTCTTCCAGACCCAAAGAATAAGCCCGAAGATAGAAAATTTGCAATAACCAATTATGATGTCATTCAATTAGGTGATAAGGTTGTTGTTTATCCTGGTTTTGATTTATACGCGGGTTATTCTGATATCCAATGCAATAGCAAAGATAAAATGAATGTTGAAAGATTGGATATCGATTGCCCTGGAGGATGTTATTATGTTGTTGATAGCGATAAAAAAGGAAAAACCTATCAAGAAGATGGTTGGCAATTGATTAATCCAGAAAATGATTTCACAACTCCAAATTGTATCTATTTCGTCTTGGAATTAAAACCTTATCCTAAAGATGGAATTGGCTATGGGGATAACCCCGAACCAATAGCTACATGGGAAAGTCCAATAATAAATGTTCAATAAGGAATAATTAAATAGTTCTTGTTCTATTCTAATTTATGTTCAAAAAATTAAAAAAGATATTAAATTATTCAGGAATTCTCGATGAATTCCCTTTTACAAAAGGGATAAGTAGTTTTATCTTTCTCTCCTTTATATTTTTTCTTTTAGTAAGAGGAAATAAAGTTTTGTTTGATAAAGATTATCTTCTTTTTGTGATTCTCTTAGAGGTCTTTCTTGCAGGAGTTATCTTAAAATCCTTTTCAGGTTATTGGTTTGAAAAATTGTGGATTTTAGGAAAGGGATTTATGAAAGAAAAATGGATTAAAATGAATAAAATAAAATTGAGATTTAGGCACGGAGTCGCTTTTTTCGGAACTTCAGTTTTGGCTTTCTTCCATATTTTTCAATATTTTATTTTAAGAAATGATTATTCTTATTTGGCTTATGAGCAATTGTCAATTGGTTTAATGTTTTTGTTATTATTTGGGTGGTTTGTTTTCCAAGGAAGTAGCACCATTGAAAATCCCAAAAAGATAGCATTTACAATATTTTTAATGGGGATTTTTATGGTTGTTTTTGATTTTATCTTAGGACAATTGCAGTATATTTTCTTAGATTCGGGTTGGGTATCTAATATCTTATTCTCTTTGTTTATGCCTTTTGCATTACTTATCTATTTATTCTTTCCAGAATCAAGTTTGCTATAAAACCTCTAAGATTATTTCATTTTCTTTTTTAAAAAAGAAGCAAAATAAGAATCCCTTTTTCATCTCAAATATGCAGCACCTTGAAATTCTTGAAATCCTGAAATTTCTCTTCTTTGATTTCAACATTTCTTATCTGTGAGTGTTTCGGCCCTTTTTTGCATAATTCAATCATCTTATCCACATTTTCATTGTCGCCTTCAAGAAAAACTTCAACTCTTCCGTCTTCCAGATTTCTCACAAAGCCCTTGACGTTATGAACTTCTGCATTTTCCTTGACAAAATTTCTGAAGAAAATTCCCTGAACGCTTCCGTTAATGTAAAGTCTCACTGATTTTTTCATAAATAAGAAAACAAGAAAGAGTTTATTAAGTTTGTTGAACCGATAAAATTATATATTATCTTTTTTGGCTTATGGAATGACTATTGATTTTTTCGTGCATCCTGAATTTCCGTTTAAGGCTGAAGTAGGACATCAAGATAAAGTTGCTTGTGAAAGATATCTTTCTCATCTAATTAAAATTTTAAGACAAAGTACATTGCCAGTTTTAATTAAAGGACTTTATAGGGGAGAAATTTTTGAGGATAGAATCCCCATAGAAAATCAATTTGATTCTGATTCTTATAATAGGTTTGTTGTATATCCTGAAGAAGAATTAAGACGTACTCATAGAGGTCATATACATCCTAAAGATTGGGAAATATTTATTCAACTTATCAAAGGACACAAAAACAAAGAAATGAGAATTCATGGGGCATATTATGGGATGTGCACCGAAAATTTTGCTAATCAATTATTCGGCTATGTATTTTATGGGGAACATTGGCATAATTGGGCAGGTCCTTATGCATTTGAACAAAATTCGGAAGAGATGGAAAGGGAAACAAAAATGTTAAGTGAGTCTGAAAATAAAGGGGAAATTTTAAAATCAAAAATAAAATATGGTATTGTTTTACATCCGCCAGAACTTGCACCAAGACCAAATATATTAAAACAGAATGAAAAATTGCCTTACGGAAATTTGAACTTCCAACTTGCAGATTCTAATACTATTATTTACGGTCTCCCTAAAAAATAATTACAATCCAAACGTTTTTTCAAATTCTCTAAAACGACCACGCTTCAGAAGCCGTATTCGGCTTCGCGACGCAAAGCTTTGCTTTGACGTCTGGGGCGTTTTTACAATCCAAACGTCTTCTCAAATTCTCTTATCCTTGCATATTTCACGGAAAATTCCCTTCCTTTGTTTGTAACATGCACGAAATGATTGCTTCCCAACGAGCTTTTCTCAACAAGCCCTTTTGTTATCAAATCGTCGAGATAAAGCTTAAGCTGATTATGTGAGAGATTTGCTTTGTACATTAAATGGGTTTTTTTTATTTTGCCGCCTCTCTCCTGAATTATCTTTAACATGTCATATATTATTTCCAGTCTGTTTCTTTTTCTTTCCATTTTGAAGAATCCTCATTATAAGGACGAGCAGCATTATATAGCTTATTAATTGTATTGTTTGCGCTGTGACATAAACGGCTTCAAGTTTTGAGAGGAGGAAAATAACTTGCCCCAATGCCAGCAGGCTGAAAGCAATGATTAATATTCCTGTGCTTCTTAATTTTTCCTTAAGATAAACGGTGTAATAATTGCGCACTATGAATATGAGAAGGATTAATGAAGTAAGATGATAAATATAATAAAGGGAATAACTCAAAAGTGCGGCAACGAAAATAAGGTATATTGTAAGAAATAAATCTTTTGACATCTTCTTTTCCGACGGTATTTTATAGATTGTATACAATCCCAGCAAAGTTAAAAACCGGTTGAAGAAAAATCCTATGTGATAAAAAATGTCAATGGAATTCACAATATTGCTTGTAACAATCACTCTTCCTATTTCCTGCGTGAAATCAGTGTCATAGTAAAGAACAAACTTTGTTAGTATTGATGCAAACTCTGCAACTGCAATCAGCAAAAAACCAATACCAAGATAAAATACGCTGGTTTTATTTCCCATTCGATAACTCTTCAGCGCCAAAAGAAAAAATATAAAAAGTATTCCGAAACTGAAGATTTCAATCAGGACATCATTTGTCAGAAACCAGTCGGGTGTGAAGACAATCTTCATTATACCGAAGAGAAAATGAATTTCATTTAAAAAGCTTGTGGTGTAATTTTCCATACTTTCCTTATAGATAAACTCTTCACAACCGATTTATAAACTGATTTTCTAATATTGTTAACATCTTTCCCCCTTTCACCTGTTTGTTCTGCAGACAGGTGTCATATTCAATGAATCTTCAAGAAGAACTAAAAAAAGAGGCGATGGCTTTGTCCAATCTCGGTGTAGGTTATGATGAAATAGAAATTCTTTTTGAAATAAAAATTAAAGAGAGGCTAATAGAAAAAAATTTGTAAGAGATGAAAGAACCATATAAAGTGTACCATATTGGCGAAGCAATAGAAATCCCGCACGGTTCAGGTTTTGTTAGAGGCGAGATTGACGCAATAAATGCGGACGCATCTTACTATTCTTCAATACCCCCGATAATTTTTATAGGCGGAATGCCTTACTATCCAGATGATTTTATCGGCGTAGAAGTAGTGGATAGATTTTCTTTAGATAATTCACGCAAGTCTCTGGCAGTATTAGTTAAACAAGGAGCGCGGAAAAAAGAGCCAGACTTTCATTTAAGCATTTGATTCTCTTAAATCAAGTTCGTTATTCACGATTGCAACTGTTTGGCTTGCAAAATAAGTTTTGTTCCCGATGGAAACGCTTTCAGAAATTTTCTTTAACCTTTTCATTTCTTTTCCCTGAATTCCTTCATGATCTCCAAGAATAAAAACGCAATTATCTGGAATCTCGGCTTGTCTTATATTTTCTCCTCTTTTGTCAAGGAGAAATATTTTGTTCTCTTCTTCGCTTAATTCTTCAACAACATTTAAAAGACTTTTCTTTTCAATAAAACATTCCGGAAGAACCTCTGTTTTCTTTCCCGGTTTGTATTTGTAAAGAATTTTTTTTATTAAATTTCCCACATCTTTTTTGCTTATTTCCAATTCATCTGTAACTTGTATCTCAATATGTTTTGGAGGATCCGGTTGCCCATAAAAAATTAGATGCAGTTTCACATCTTTTCTAAAGTCATGCGACAAAAAAAAGGCGGCGATAACAACATGAATCGCAATGTCCATTCTTCCTGCTTTCATCAAATTCCCGCCCGAAAGAGCATTCCCGGAAGTAACGGCGCTTTTCGAAAAGTAAATGAAGTGTTTCACAATTAATAAGATTATTAAATCCTTTTAATTTTTACTGATAATGTTGTGGCAGGATATTCTGTTGTTTTTGTCTGGTTATCCGGTTATTGTATCTTTCTTCGGAGGCTTTTTCGGAGGTGACGAGACTATATTATTCCTTTCTTTTCTCTCCGGGCAAGGCATTCTCCCGTTTTGGGCCGTCTTTATTTTTTGCGCTGTGGGAAATACATTTTCGGATTTTGTGTGGTTTCTCGTCGGAAAATCACGTCTCCTGACGAAAATTCTTTCTTTAAGGAAAATAAAGGAAAGGGAAAAGCATTTCCAGTTGATTAAGGATAAATTGGACCGGAGGCATCCTGTTCTTTTGATTGCACTTTCAAAAATTGTTTACGGCTCGCGAATTATGACTATTCTTTATGTGAGCAGAAGAGGCATCAGCGCGGCGAAATATCTTTTTTATACGACAATTCTTAATTTTGCAATAGTGTATCTTATTTTAACAGCGGGATGGTTTGCGGGAAGAGGAATAAACAAATATGTTAACATCATCGACAATGTAAACATGGCTGTTCTTGTTTTTGTTTTGCTCGCTGTTTTCTTGTATGTTATGAAGATAATCGCGCAGAAAGTGTATAAAGAAGTTATGTGATGCGGAAGTTTTGAATTAATCTTTCAATCTTTTATCTCCTGCATTACAAATTCTGCCTTTGCAAAAATTTCTTCAGAATTAACAACCTTGTACATTCCAATAAATTTCTCGTCGGAAAAAACAGAAATAATTTCTCCGTAGGGAAATTTTTGTCCTTTGACTAAATCTTTTTCATAAATCGGTTTTCCCGTAAGAATATGCTTCAAATTATTTTTCTTTATTTGCACTATGGGATAAATTTCAGAAACAATTTCTGCAGGAGTAATAATCTCTCTTATCAACTTTTCATTTCCATCTTTAAATTCAGATACTGCCTTTTCAAAGTCATAAAGATTTATACTTTTGCGCTCTTCAAAAATTCCCGCTCTTATTCTTCTAAGCTCAAGCATATGCGCCCCGCCGATAAATTCCCCCAAGTCCGAAATTAATTTTCTTATGTAAGTTCCGCCTTGGACTTCAGTCGCAAACAAAATATCGTTTCCTTTTTCTTCCAGCAATTCAAATTTTTTAATTTCTCTTTCTCTTTCCTGTCTCTTAACACTTGATTTCTTAGGAGGAGTTTGTTTTATTATCCCTGTGAATTTCTCTTTTATTATCTTTTCAATTTCTTCAAGAGAAATCTTTTTATGAATTCTCATTATTCCGACATATTCTTTATCTTCTCCTAGAAAAAATCCTGTTAATTTACATGCGCGGTTTAACGCAATCGGCAAAACTCCCGTAACTTTTGGGTCGAGAGTTCCAAAATGGCTTGTTTTTTTAACCCCAAGTTCATTAAGGATTTTTCTCACAAAATCAGAAATATCAAAACTCGTCGGTCCTGATGGTTTGTCGAGATTCAAAATTCCAAATTCAAGAAGTTCCTGAACTGACCTGTTTGATTTTAATTTATCAAAATTCATTGTTTCTTTATAATAAATAAATATATAATCTTTATGTTGTTAAAAATAAAATGAACTCTCAAGCAGCCATAAAACAACTTTCTTTCTTAAGAAAAAAATCAAGTGAAATGCGCCTCGCCGCCGAGAAATGGAAAAGCCCGTTCCAAATTTTGATTTCAACAATTCTCTCTGCAAGAACAAGGGATGAGGTGACTATTCCGACGGCGGAAAAATTATTCAAAAAATATCTGAATCCAAGAAAACTCGCGATGGCAAAAATTTCCGATGTTGAAAATCTGATTAGACCTGTAAATTTTTATAAAAATAAATCTAAAAATATAATTAAATGTTCAAGGCAGATTGTTGAAAATTACAACGGCAAAGTTCCATTAAATATTGAAGAATTATTGACTCTAAGAGGCGTCGGGCGAAAAACAGCGAATGTTTTTTTATCTGAAATTGGAAATGATGCAATTGGCGTTGACACGCACGTTTCCTACATTTCACAAAAACTTGGCTGGACTAATAATAAAAATCCGCATAAAATTGAGCAGGATTTAAAAAAACTTTTTCCAAGAAAATATTGGAGCAGAGTAAATTCTTCCTTGGTAAGGTTTGGAAAAACCCATACTTCAAGAAAACAAAAAGATAAAATACTTAACGAGATTAGAAAGATAAAATAATAGTTACTTCTATAGAAAGACGAAAGATTTATAAATAAGAGTTTTCTAAGTTTTTTATGCCTCCAATAATTGAAGTAAGCGATGAAACCTTGAAAGGACTTGACCAATTGAAAATTCCTTATTCAATAAGAGAAGAGCAACCTCAAGGAGATTTTATTTACATCCCCTCCGCAAAACTGCATTTTGCAAAACAAAAAACTTTGAAGACAAAAAATTGGTTTGAATCCCACAGACTTTTACAAGTATCAGGATTGGCTATGCCGACTCCTCTGGAATTTGTTCAAACATTAAAATATTTAAGAGACAATCCCAATCCAGAAAATACTGCATTATACGAAGAATTAACCGAATTTAGAAGTCCTTGGAGAGCAACTTGGTTTGACGCTTATTTTGAACAAAGAAAAGATGGATTATATATGCTGATGGGGAACAAAACAAGGGCGGAAAAATTGAATGAAGATACATTAATGGAAGATAGAACTCCTGGAATATCTTTAGATTCTTGGTTGGAAAATCCGACAAGTCAAGGTCTGCCAAGAAAAGATGTTGCCGATGGAGATTTATATTTTTGGAATCCGAGAGAAGATTCGGTTGCCAGATTTAACACCGACATTGCTAGGGCTCTCTTGGATTGGAACTGGGATCCTGCTGACGGGGGATTCCAATCTCGGGGTACACGCCGTTAGGCGTGAGTAATGTTTTGCTCGCTGGCAAAAAATGCATCGCAAAATTTTTAAGTGCTTTTTTATTATATTCTTCGTCCTGAAACCTGTTTCTCCTTGAGCAAGAGATTCAGAAATGGACTACACGTCAATTTATTTGCGCATTGTTTGAATTTATTTTAAGCCGGTGAAATTCATTTTCAACAATCAGTAAGAAATGAAAATTGAAGAAAAGGTGACAATAGGTAAATTGGCTACAAAGATTCGGTTGCCAGATTTAACACCAACAATGATAGGGCTAACTTGAATTGCAACAGGAATCCTGCTAACAGGAATTCCAATCTCGGAATAGTTCATTTTCAGGACAATATTATGAAAACCAGCAAAAATCTTTATCCCGAGATTTATTCAATGAAAAATCTCATTCTTGCCTGGAGAAAATCAAGGAAAGGCAAAACAAAGAAAGATTATGTTATTGAGTTTGAGAAAAATTTGCCTCAAAATTTAAAATCTTTGCATGAAGAGCTGGAAAATCAAACTTACAATCCAAAACCGCTAAAAACATTTATTTTGCGGGACCCGAAAACCCGCAAAATTTCAAAATCAGATTTTCGCGGCAGAATTGTTCATCATGCTTTGGTTAATATTTTGGAGACGATTTTTGATAAAACATTTATTTACGATTCTTGCGCAAACAGAATAGGAAAAGGAAACTTGTTTGCGATAAAACGGCTTGAAAAATTTCAAAGAAAAGTAACTAAAAATTTTTCTTCCGAATCATATTGTTTAAAAGCAGACATTAAACATTATTTTCAGGAAGTTAATCATGAGATTCTATTGCAAGTAATAAAAAATAAAATAAAAGATGAAAATGTTTTATGTCTTATAAGCAGAATCTTGAATAACACTTCAAAATCCGAGAGAGAGAGAGAGAGACGCGAGCGGATTTATTAGAAAGGGAATGCCTCTTGGCAATTTAACGAGTCAATTTTTTGCAAACGTTTATCTTAATGAATTGGATTATTTTGTAAAACATAAATTAATGGTAGAATATTATATAAGATATGTTGATGATTTTGTAATTTTGCACTCGTCAAAATCGCAAATTGAAGTATGGAAAGAAGAAATTGAGAAGTTTCTTAAAGAAAAATTAAATCTTGAGCTTCATCCCGACAAATCAAAAATAATCCCTCTTTCAAGGGGTGTTGACTTTGTCGGCTTCAGAAATTTTTATTATTTTAAATTGCTAAGAAAGAGAAATATAAGAAAAATGTTATCTAAGATTGAAGAATATGAACGGAGAGAATTAAGTAGGGAAAAAATTCTTGAGAGTTTCCAAGGATGGAACGCTTATGCAAAATGGGCAAATAGTTATAAATTAAGAAAAAAGATTATGGTGAAATTAAAAGAATAATATGATTCAAAATAAATTAATCAATTTGTCCCGCCCACCCGCCCTGCAAAACCAATGTTAATCATTAATCCGATTTGTAAAGATAAATTCCTAACAAATAATATTAGACTATCTATTAACTAAAATTATAAAAGCGGTTTTACGTTAAAATTTTAAATAAATATGCGAGTTGCGAAGCAACGAGCCAAATAGTGAGCAACTTGTTGCGAGCATTGACATTAAAGTGGATAAATTAATAGAAATAGTTAAAAAGCACAAAAATTCTGAAGTTGGAAAAATTACGAATCAGCGAATGCTTGAATTTTCTGAATTAGGCAGAAAATCTTCAAACGAGATTTTTAAGGAACTTTGTTTCTGTTTTCTTACTGCAAATTTCTCTGCTTCAGGAGGAATAAAAATACAAAATGCGATTGGCGACGGATTTTTATTTTTTTCAGAAGAGAAACTTGCAGAGAAATTAAAATTTTTAGGGCACAGATTTCCAAATGCAAGAGCAAAATTTATTTTTGAAGCAAGAAAATATAAAGACCACATAAAAGAAATTTTGGGTTCATTCAGCGACGAGAAAAATGCAAGGGAATGGATTGTAAAAAACATAAAAGGCATCGGCATGAAAGAGGCAAGCCATTTTTTGAGAAATATCGGTTACAAGAATCTCGCAATAATAGATTTCCACATAATTGACTTGCTCGCAAGAAATGGCTTGATAGAAAAGCCAAAATCAAAATCTCTTACGCCAAAAAAATATCTTGAAATAGAAAATATCTTAAAACAATTATCTGAAAAGACAAACACCTCTCTCGGCGAACTTGATTTATATTTGTGGTATGAAGAGACGGGAAAAGTGCTAAAGTAAATCACAACAATTCTTTTAACATCATTTTTCTAAATAAAATTATGGCTAAACTAATTTATTGCGCGACTCCTTCAAGATTAGTTCATAAAATTTCTGAGATTATGGATTTTATTACAAATAAAGGCGATGCTCCCCTGCATCCTTTTCAGGCATTTCCTTATGAAAGATTTGAAGGAAATGCTTCTGTTGGTAGAGAAAAATCTATGGAATACTGCTTAAGGCTTATTGATACAAGTGACGAATTTTATCTTTTTGGAATTTCAGAAGGAACATTAGATGAAACATTGTATGCAATAGAAATTAAAAAACCGATAATTCCTCATCTTGAATTTGACCCAGAATGGATAAAATTTTACGCTAGATTAAAACAAGAGTATGGAAATCCTCTGGACAAATTACTCTTTCCTTGATTACTTCTGCAACGCCTGTCTCACAGGACGCTTCGGCTGCTTTGATTGCTTGGTTTGATGTTTTGTTTTTTGTGCAATTTCTTTTTCCATTTGTTGCCCCACTTCGATAACTGTTGCCTTTTTCTCTTCGGTTTCCTCTATGCTGACCACGCTTGGGCGGTGCAGACCGAACTCGTGAGAGTCTTTCTTTTCTGCTTCTTCTGATTTAATTTCGGTTTTCTCGTCGGGCTTTTCAACTTCTTTTTTCTTCTTGCCCTTTTCTTCAGCTTTCTGTTTTCCTTTATCCTCACGCGCTTTCTTGAATTTCAAATTCTCCGGCAATTCAAATAATTCAACCTTCACAATCTCTCCTTCCTTCACAGCTTTGACTTTTATTCTTGCAGGCGGATTCCTGATACCCCTGAACCACACAAACTCATTTAGATACTTGTCAATTTTTATTTTTTTTAAATCCCTATCATAAATTTTCATATGCCTGACTAAAAATTCTTTTATCGCCTTTACAGCTTTGTTTGCCCTTTTGTATCTCGGAACTTTGTTCCATTCCCATCTAAGGGGGATTGTATATTCCTTCTCTAATTTTTCTATTTTGGTTTTTTTTTCAGCCATTACTCGTATTTTTCATTTTATGCATTTTTAGTTTTTCTACTATCCAAAGTGGTCCTTCCTTTGTCTTCTTGGTTTAATGTGAAGTTTTGTTCTCCGCCAGTTTCTTTTGCGTTTCGTTATCTGTGAGACATGATGAAATTTTGCCGAGCCTGTCCCGAATTTTTTCAGCAGAATCCAGACAGGAGCCCATTTTGTCTGCCTGCCTTTCTTCGCAAGCTTCGCTTTTTTTTCAGGATTTTTTATTCCCATTTTTTTGTACTATTTCTTCTAATCTGTTTAGTTCTTCTTGTGGTAGTATTTCTGCCCTTGAAATCTTATAATCGCTTGGTGCTGATATTGCTAATTTAACTTTTTCACTCCCTAATCCCCCTAAAACTCTTATCCTTATCGGTTTTCCGTTAATGTCTATATAAATGTCTTCATTTTTTCTTCTGTCTAATATTAAATTTGTATATTGTATCATTTCACACTCTCCAAAAATATTCTTCCCTTTTCGCTAAGTTTTCTTCCGAATTCTTTTTTGTTTTTTTCTCTTACAATTTCCGTGAAACCAATCTTGTCTGTCTGCTGCAAAATCGTCCTGATTATTTTTCCCCCGGATTTTCTGAATTCTTCCGGCTTGTATCCTCGGTTTTTCCTGTTTCCGTAGTAAGTTCTTAATCTGCTCACGCCGACATTTCCTTTTTTGTAAATCTGCTTCAAAATGCTCGCCGTTCTTTTATACCAAAAATCAGGATCATCTATAGGTCTTTCTCTTCCTGCTCCGGATTTTACAAAACTAATCCATTCCGGCTGTTTCAGTTCAGAAATTTTTTTCAGCGCTTCGGCTAACTTCAAATTATACTCTTGCTGGTTGAAATCATAAACTGCCATTTTACACTCACGCCTCGCGGCGTTAGAATAGTTGCAAAGCAACTGAAAATTAAGGATAAAACTAGTTTATAAATTTATCTTACGTTTTTTCTCCACTTCTTCACGACAATTGTAAAACCGATTGTCTTGGCTGTGTAATTTCTTCCAAGTTTATCCAAAATTTCTTCTGAAATTTTTTTCATTTCTTCGCGATTTCTCGTCGCGCCTTTCAGGACAGAAATTTTAACATTTTCATGAGTTTTAAAATAACCTCTCAAAGTTTCAATAAAATTTTCAGTTACTTTGTTCTTGCCTATTTGTGTATATCCTATTTTTGGCATTTTTCAATTTCCTCCTTCTTCACTTTAATTACTTTAAATTTTTTCACGCCGAAAGTTCCTTTCTCCATTCCTTTTCTTTTGTAAATATCTTTTCCATTAAATATGTGGACAACAACATCCTTTTTATTATCCCGCCAATCCCGACTGTATGCCGCACAAAAAACCGCCGCTTCGCTTATATCTTTTTTAGAATGAGAACCTTTGTTAATAACACAAAACGGGCTCCCTGGTTCAGCTGTGTGCAATATGATATCTTCCTTCCCTTTAAATTGATTCATAAGGATTTCATTCTGCTCCGCATTTTTTCCTAGTAATATTGTTGCTCCTGACGCAAGAGTTATGTTCCTGAACTTTGGTTCTTCCATTTTTGAATTAGTAAACTTATAATTTTAAATCTTTTTAATGAGTTTTGCGAGGTAAACGAGTGAGCTTGCGAAACTCTGTAAGGAAACATTTATAAAATAAAAATTCATTTAAATGAAATGATGAAAAAAGAGGAATTGGATATGGTAAGTTATATTCTCGGAGTGGTGAGCATTGTTCTTGCATTCTTCCAGCCGTTGGCGGCATTTGTTTTCGGTGTTGTGGGATTTGTTCACGGAAAAAAAGGCGCGTCGCAGTTGTCAAGCAGGGCAAGAAAGCTTAACATAATCGGAATTGTGCTAAGCATCATTTTCTTCGCCGCGACAATGGTTTTAACTTTCTACTTTACAAAGACGGGATTAAACTCCTTGATATAACATGGTTTCTAAAAAACCTTCACAGGTTCGGTTGTTTTTCCAAGTGATTGGGAAAAAAGCGCAGATGGAAATGTCTGTAGGGACAATTGTTACAATAGTTCTTTTAATGACAGTTTTGATTCTCGGCTTGGTTATGGTAAGGACAATATTCAAGGGTTCTATAGAAAATATAAATTCAATAGACCAGAGCGTTAAAAATGAGATTAACAAGCTGTTCAGCGAGGGAGATTCAAAGATAGTTATTTTCCCGCCGTCAAGAAAAATAACCATAAACAAGGATGATGGTGAGCCGAGCGGTTTTGCATTTTCAATAAGAAACGAATTTAACGACGAGAAAAATTTTGCTTATACCGTGAAGGCAGACCCTGAATTTGATTATAGTGATAGGTGCGGTTCTTTCTCCGAAGGTAATGCAAACGACTTGCTTTTGGTTTCTTCGGGGAGTTTTACGATAGGTCAAGCTGATTCGCTTGACTTGCCTGAACTTGTGCTTTTTGAAATTCCTAAAGGTGCGCCATCATGCACAATTCCCTATAGAGTTAATGTCAAAATTCAATCGGAAAATTACGCTGAGGCAAAAATTTATCTGACAATCAAATAACTTAAATTTAAAAATTTCTTTTTCCTGAATTCATGAAGGAAACATGAAACTTTTTAAGTTTCTTTTTCTTGGTTATTTTATGTCTGCCTTAAAATTATACAATACTCTGACAAGAAAAAAAGAAACCTTCAAACCGATTAATAAAAATTTTGTTGGAATTTATTCCTGCGGTCCGACCGTTTATTGGTATCAGCATATTGGAAATCTAAGAACATATATTTTTTCTGACATTCTTAAGAGGGTTTTAATTTACAATAACTATAAAGTGAAGCACGTAATTAATGTTACCGACGTCGGGCATTTGACTTCTGACGCTGATGAAGGCGAGGACAAGATGGAAAAAGCCGCGAAAAAAGAAAACAAAAGCGCAGGAGAAATTGCGGATTTTTATTTTAATATTTTTAAAAAAGATTTTGAAAATTTAAACATCATTCAACCAAATCTTTGGACAAAGGCAACAGACAACATAAAAGAGCAAATTGAATTAATTAAAAAGTTGGAAGAAAATGGTTACACTTATAAAACCAGCGACGGAATTTATTTTAACACCGCGAAATTCAAGAATTACGGAAAACTTGCACGACTAAATGTTAAAGGATTAAAGGCTGGAAAAAGAGTTGATTTTGGAGAAAAGAAAAATAAAACCGATTTTGCACTTTGGAAATTTTCGTCGTCGCAAGAAGGAAAAAGACAGCAGGAATGGAACTCTCCTTGGGGTGTTGGATTTCCCGGATGGCATATAGAATGTTCTGCAATGTCAATGAAATATCTCGGAGAGCATTTTGATATTCACACGGGAGGACAGGACCATATTCAAATTCATCATACAAATGAAATCGCGCAAAGCGAAG
>JBBSYQ010000013.1:0-17017 GCA_038045145.1 Nanobdellota archaeon | reverse complement strand
ATTTTTACAGCAGGGATTATTCCCCTGTGAATTCTTGGTTGACTGCCGTCAAGTCCGAGCGGGAGTTTTACCTTAAGTTTTTCAGCGCGCGCTTTTATGTACGGCATGTCAAAGCCGTCGGAAAAATAACCTACAAGAAAGTCCGGCGAGAATTTTCTTACACACTCAACAAATTTCTCAAGCATTTCTTTTTCATCTTTCACATATTCAACATAGTCGTGTTTTTTTGAGTCCTTTTTCCATGTTATCACCTTTTTAAAATTTTCAGAAAAAAGGGAAATCATCAAAATCTCGCCTTCTCCTATTTTGATTTCGTCGGTTTCAATGTCAAATGCGACAACTTTCGGAGCAAAATTTTTTTCCTCAATTTTTTTTGCATGTCCGAGTTTTATGCAGAAATCAACGTCGAGCGAGGAATCAATTCCGCCGAATTCCGCCGAATTGTTCATCATTTTCCCGGAGATTTCATACCATTGCATCGGCAGGATTTTCTTTTCAATTATGTAATGAGTTATGAATCCAAGGTCATAGCCGCGCCTTTTTTCAATTCCCTCCAAATCAAGTCGGTCTGCTATGTCGTGCAAATCCTTGTAGTTTGTGGCGAAAATTTTTAATGCCCTGACTTTTTTTCCGAGGAAGTTTTTTTCATGAACTTCCACTTTCTCAACTTCGGTTTGCCTGCCTTTTTCATCAAGTTTTATTTCCATTATTTTTTTGACAAGTTCTTTTATTGTTCTTTCTTTTACACTTTCTTCAAGAATTGCCCAGAGGTAAACATCGCAGGAATCAATAATGCAAATTCTCTTTTCTTTTGAATTTCTCCCGATTATTTTTGCATAATTTCTTCCTTCAAAATCGAAATAATCATAGTCTATCGGCATGAAATCTGTTTGCATAAAATTAACAAAGCAGCAAGATTTATATAGCTTTTTCGGGAATTAATGTCATGAGAAATAAATACGGTACGGGCAACCATTTTATTGAAAGAAGTCAACCTAGAGAGCCGAAAGAAAATTATTTTTATGCAGGAAGTGAAGGGGTAGAACAGGGAATATCTTCGATGCTGCCAATAAAAGAAACAGAACAAACAGAACAAACTAGGAGATATACAGATTTTATAAAAATGTCCAGAGGATTAAACCCTGAGAATATTTTTGATGACACTTCAGGAAAAACAGAAGCGTTAAGAAAGGGAATGAGTTACACTCATTTAATTGTAGAAAGAGGAAGAAGAATGCGTTTGGAAGATTGCAGTGAAGCGCGAATAGGCAATGCTTTCAGGAATGCTTATAATACTGCTACGAAAAGATTAAGCAGACAAAGATAAATTTATTAATTTCTTATTCTTCTTTAAAAAATGGGTTTGAACATAAGCGAGATAATTCCGCGAAAGGAACTTGAAATATCTGACTTGAAAGGAAAACTTGTTTGTGTTGACGCGTTCAATACATTGTACCAGTTTTTGTCGACGATAAGGCAGCCGGACGGAACTCCGCTGATGGATTCGAAGAAAAGAGTTACAAGCCATCTCTCTGGAATTTTTTACAGGAACATAAACTTGCTTTCAGAAGGAATAAAAATGGTTTATGTTTTCGACGGCGAGTATCCTGACTTGAAATTCAAAACACACAGAAACCGGGAGGGCTGGAGGGAATTGTCGCGGGAAAAATATGAGGCAGCAAAAAAAGAAGAGGATGTTGAGGGAATGAGAAAATACGGAAGTCAATTAATAAGACTGAATGACGAGATGATTGAAGAAAGCAAAGAGCTTCTGGAGGCGATGGGCATTGCCGTCGTGCAGGCGCCCGGCGAGGGGGAGGCGGAAGCGGCTTATCTTTCCAAAATAAAAAAAGAAGTTTATGCAAGCGTCAGCCAGGATTACGACAGCTTGCTTTTTGGCGCTCCGAAATTAATCAGGAATCTGACTCTTGCAAGGAAGAGAAAAACATTTTCGGGATTTGTTGAAGTAAAGCCGGAAATTATTGAGCTTGAAAAAGTTTTGAATTCGTTGGGAATAAATCTTGACCAACTGATTTGTCTGGGAATTCTCGTCGGAACAGATTACAATCCTAAAGGCATTCCCGGAATAGGACAGAAAAGGGCGCTGAACATTGTAATAAAATACAACAAACCTGTTTTGATTTTCAAAAGTGTCGAAGAACAAATGAAGAGACTTTCCGAAGAAGACAAATTTGACTGGAAAGAAGTTTTTGAATTGTTTCATCATCCAAATGTCAGAGAATATGATTTCAAATTCGCAAAAGTTGATGAAAATAGAATAAGAAAAATGTTAATTGACAAGCATGAGTTCTCGGAAGAAAGGATTGAGAAACAGCTTGAAAAGCTAAGGGATATCAAAGAGAAACAAAAGCAAAAAAATCTCGGTGGATGGGTTTAATCTTTTTATTTTCTTAACTGATTTATTAATTATATCGCCATTTGTCGTAGGGATTCCTATTATCTTTTCTTTTAAAAAATAATCTCATTAAAATCCATATTAAAATTAATCCTGCGCCGAGCGCCCAGAGCACGCCGCCTTCTGCAAAAAAGAAACCTGCGAAAATCAAGAATGCTCCTAATATCGGAACAGAGTTGCCCTTGAATTTTAATATCAAAACCAAAATCACGACGAGAAGCAATATCGGCCAGAGGGCTTCGATGATGCCGCTCGGCAAACCGACATAGAAAAATATGTTCTGGAAAAATCCCGTGTAGTCCATTCCTGTTAAATTAATTCCCCAGACTATTCCTAGAGAAACGAGTAGCGAAAGCGCGCCAGCCGCTGTTTTGTTTTCCTTGAAAACTCTTGTCAGCGAGATGCTTATCAAAATAAAAGATACACCGAATATAATTCCAAGAATCATCGTCGACGGCTCAATTTGGTTTAAGAGATCGCCCAATGAAAGACTTCCGCCGTAAGACAAGGCGCTTGCGAGATTAATCAGCGTTAGAAAAACAAACAGAATCAAAAATAGATTATTCTTTTTCATTTTTCATTCAGGAAAGTCATTTTTATAAACTTTCCCGTTGTAGTTTTTTCATGAACACAGTTAATGCTTATGATTTTTTCGGAAATGTTGTTCTTGTGAAATTTCCGAGGAATACAAACAAGAAAGAGAAAATGAAATTTGCGGAGAATCTTATTAGAAAAAATAAATCAATTAAAACAGTTCTTGAAAAAAGCGGGAAGTTTAGTGGAAGATTGAGAAAACAGGAAACGAAATATATTTTTGGAGAGAAAACAAAAGAAGTTTTATACAGGGAGAACGGATGCGTTTTTCGGTTTAACATAGACGAGACTTATTTTTCGCCGAGGCTTAGCAATGAAAGAAAGGAAATCGCGGAGAAGATAAAAAAAGGCGATGAGGTTTTTGTAATGTTTGCCGGCGTGGCGCCGTTCAGCATAGTGATTGCGAGAAATTCCAAAGCGAAAAAAGTTTATTCAAATGAAATAAACCGGGAAGCAAACAAGTATGCGCAATTGAATATTGAGTTGAACAAAGTCAAGAACAAAGTTGTTTTAATTCCCGGAGATATTAAGAGAGTTGCGGAGAAATTGGGTTCAAAGAAATTTGATGTCATTGTTATGCCGCGTCCGAGACTTAAGGAAAGCTTTTTGAAAGAGGCATTTTCCCTGTCGAAAAAAGGCACACGAATTTTTTATTATGATTTCTGCGATAATGATGAAAAAAATATTATTTTGGAAAAAATTAAAAATGAGGCGAAGAAATCAGGGAAGAAGATTAAAATCTTGAAAATAAAAACTGCCGGAGAAATTGCCCCTTACAAAATAAGGTTAAGGGTTGATTTGAAAGTTTTATAGAAAATAATTTTTTGTTAAACTTCAAAAGAATCAAATTTTATTTTTCCGTTTGCGGGGCAGAGATAGAGCGGTTTATTGTTGTCTGTTCCCACTATTTCCCTATCTTTTATGCCGTAAAGACATCTTCCTTCCCGACATGTGACTAATTCATAATTTCCTCTTCCGGAATCGTCCCTAAATGCCGTTCTTCCTAATGCTTCACAAATTACTGCTCTTGTCCCCCTTATTTCACTTAGTATTTGTTTTTCCATTTTTTATTTCAGGAAATATCTTTTTTAAAAGTTTCTAAATTTTCTTTTCGATTTTCACCGCAGTGGGAGCTTCGCCGCCGTGCCATGTGAACCGAGGATGTATTCTCATGGGATAAATTCTTTCCGAGTTGTCGTCGAGAATTATCGCGCTTCCCTTCAGCGACGGCAAATCATCCATTTGCTTTTTGATGTTTTCAAGAACATAACTTTGCATTATGTAATTCAGCGCTTCCAAGTCGGGTTGCGAAGTTACGCGATGGGCGATTACAATATCCGACTGAGTCATGACATCTCTGTGAATTTGCCCTGGTTGCTGTGTTGCAAGAACAAGAGAAATTCCCGGCTGTCTCCCCTCCCTTAACAATTGGATTAATGCGTCTGTTGCAATGGTTTTTCCGTGCAAAGGCAAAAACTCATGTGCTTCGTCTATGAACATCCACACCAAAGGATTTTCCTTTTTTTCCTCTGTTGAGAATTCAAGCCCTTTTGACACGGAATTTATTTCCTCTTTTTTTCTTTCGTCCATTCTCTGGTTGAAAATTTTTCTTGATATCAAGCTTATTATCAGGGCGCGAATGTTGAATGCACCGATGGAGTTGTAAATGCTCAAATCCAGGACAGTTGTTGTTCCTGGAGAAACAAGCTCCCTGATTTTAGTAGGTTTTTCATCTTTTTCGGCAAATATCCCCCATGTTCCCGTCGCTTCGAACAAACTTATCGCCGCGTTTTTTGTTTCCCCCGACGATTTTGCATCTTTTTCAAGATTTTCAATAATTTCATTAATTCCAAACTGTCCGTGCTTTTTTAATCCTGTTACTGTTCTTTCAATTGCAATGGCTATTGGATTTATCAAGTCAAGTCCGAAAGTTAAAATCCAGTCTTCAGAGTTCAATTCAGAAGCGTCAAGCGCGAATTTTTTGTCCGCGGGCATTCCTCTTTCAAGATAAGAATCGTAATATCCCGAGGGAACGAAGATTTTTACAGGAAGATTTTTTGCCTTTAATTCCCATTCACCCAACAATTCCCTGTCTTTTTCGTTCGGGAATTTCATTGTCCAATAAATTCCCATCGTGTCAAATATCAGCGAGGCAATGTTCTGGCTTGTTTCCTTGGGGAGATTTGAAAGTTCTTCCGCTATGACTCCGAGAGTGTATGATTTTCCACTTCCGCGCTTTCCAGCGACGAGAATTACGTGACTTCTTGCCACATCCATAAAAATTTTGTTGCTTAGTGAAGTGTATTGTCCCATGGTTACATAACCCTTTCCGATAAAGACAAGTCCCTTATCTGCGAAAATTTTTTTGTCTGTGGAATCTCTTCCAATGATTATTTCATGCGGCATAATAGGAAGAAAACAAGAGGGGTTTTAATTGTTTTGTTCAATATTCGACAATAACTTTAAATGGTCCCATTAAAAAGTTCTTCACAATCTTTTTAAATTAATTTTTCATCTCATTCTGATGAATGAAACTCCAGATTCTGATGTGATAACAATAAAGATACCAACTTTTTCAAATTTTGATTCAGGCAAAGTTCTTAGAAATGTAAGGCAGAATCCGTGGATTGTTTCAACATTTATTCTCGGCATTTTTATTTTTGTTCTCCTGACTAATTCTCTTTTCGCCGAGCCGAACGGCGCGATTTCCTCAAATAACGCCGCTGAAAAACTTGTGACTTTTTTAAATGAAAATTCGCAGAGCGAGATAACCTTTGAAAGCGTTTCTTCCGACGGCAGTTTGTATCAGGTTAATGTCAGTTATCAGGGAAGCAGCATTCCTCTTTACATTACCAACGACGGGAAATATTTTGTTCAGGGAGTTGTTCCGCTTTCCTCATTAATTGGTGTTGAAAATACCTTAAACGAAAATTCTGCAGGAAGCCGGAGCGTTCCCGGCGTTGACGACGATGCTGTTCTTGGAAATGAAAATGCAAAAGTTACAATAATTGAATTCAGCGACTATCAATGCCCGTTCTGCAGAAAATTCTGGACAGAAACCCTGCCTCAATTGAAAACAAATTACATTGATACGGGAAAAGTTAAACTTGTTTACAGAGACATGCCTTTAACTTCAATACATCCTATTGCACAGGCATCTGCCGAGGCTGCCGAGTGCGTAAGGGAGAAGGGAGGGGATTCCGCTTATTACAAGATGCACGACAAAATGTTTGAAGAGCAGAACATCATTGATTCGGGAAATCCAAACGGACCTGTGAAAGGAACTGTAAGTTATACAAAAGATGATTTGAAAGCATGGGCAAGTGAAATCGGATATGACATAAATTCTTGTTTAGATTCAGGAAAATACAAAAGCGAGGTTCAGAAAGATTCCGCCGACGCGCAAGCTGCAGGCGGACAGGGAACGCCTTACTTTTTTGTTAACGGGCAGGAAGTTTCCGGCGCGCAGCCATTTTCTGTTTTTAAAGAGATAATTGACCGGGAGTTGAGTTAGTGATTATAGTGATTAAAATAGGTTTTGAAATTATTTCTTTTATTTTCAGTTAGAGGATAAATTATTAAAAGAGCCAGATTAATTCTTTAAGATGTCAAAAATAAACTGGAAAGACAAATGCTGGGTAACAACTATTTTTTTAGTCAATGATAACAAGGTTTTGCTGACATGGAACAAAAATCTCCAGACATGGATTCCTGTCGGCGGGCATATTGACGAGGGCGAAACGCCTGAAGAGGCAATCAGGAGGGAAGTGGAAGAGGAAACCGGATTTGATTTTGATTTTCACGAGAAGTTTCATGAAGAAAGCGACGGAGATGTAAGAGTTATAAAACCGCATCGAGTTCAAATAGAGAGAGTTCCCCATCACGGACATCACATAAATTTTGTTTTCTTCGGAAAGATTCTGGACTTTTCAGAAGACAAAAAAACAACCGACGAAGATGAAGAATTGAGATGGTTTTCCGAGGATGAATTGAAGGATGAAGAGATGTTTGAAAGCGTAAGGAATGTTGCATTGGAGGCGATAGGTTTTTTTAAGAACGCAAGTTAATTATTATGTTTTGTTATGATAATCCTTATAAATTTAAGTTATCAAAATTAATTATGCCTTCTGAAATTAATTTCAAGTGGGAAATTGTTGAAAGACCGGGATATTTTGGGAAGAAGAGAGACAAGTTGTATAATCTTTGGGATACGGAACATTCTCTTGGCTGGAGAATTGCCTGGGAGTTTGGAAATTTAATTTTGGATAAGCATGAAGCATTGCAAATTTATGAAGATGCTTATTATGAGTTTTTGAAAAATAATCATGGAATATTGCAGTGGCTTATAAAAACAGCTTCAGATGTTTATGATACAGCGCCGTCAAATGTTGAATCAAGATTTAATTACGATGAACAGGAAACACCGAACAACCACTTGCACGATATTGCAATAAGAAGGGCTGTTTTAAGGAATGGGGTTTGGTTTCAGGGAGAGCATTTGGTTGAAGTTAGAAAACCGGGGAGTGAAGGGGAAATTTTAAGCCCCTATGCTGTCCCATTTCATCTTCCACATTTAATTTATCAGGGGGATGATATCAAGGATTATGCTGGCAAGGGGTTTTGGTGGAAAACTCTCGGAATTGAAAGAGGGATTGAGCATACGGCTGAGGAATTTTATCAGCACAATAAACTTTTGCAGAGACTTATAGATTGAGTTAATTAATTTTTTTCTAGATATTCAACTTCCTCATTAGTTAATCTTAATTCTTTCTGGATTTTTTTATTGTTCATAACTATCTGTTTTATCGTCGGAAATTCATTCATTGCCCTCTTTTCCCCGACGTGAACATGGTGCGCGTATTTTTGAGATATTGATTTCTTTTTCTCCACTTTTTGATTGTTCAGCCAAATTTTAAGAACTCTGTCCGGTTTTTTGTAGCTTGTGAATCTCATGTTGATATTTTTTAAATCTTTTGAAGCTGAAACTCCGTAACTCAAGAAAATATTTTCATAAACCAGAAATCTCCAGTATTGCTGGCGGTAAATTCTTTTTTTGAAAATGTCCGCCCTGCTCAATAATTCGTACGCTTTTGCAAGTTCTTTTCCGCTATATTCCGCCGGAATATTTTCCTCCACCCAGAGCATGATTTCATCCAACGGCATATTTACGGAATCAAAAATTTTCAATGTTTGTTCGCTTGGCTTGCCCTTGAAGATTAATCTTAATGCATTGAATATGTCAATTTCCCTGTTTCTTTCTTCGGGAGAAATTTGCAATTCGCTTTTTATTCCTGATTCCGCCTGGATATCATTCACCGCCGCGCGCAAATCCCCTCTTGCCTTTATTGCTATGCTTGTTAAAACTTCGTTGCTGACGAATTTGTTTTCTTTTCTTAAAATGTCAATCAGGATTTCCTTTATAGTCTTATAATCAATTTCCTTCATCTTTACGAGTTCTGATTTTTCCCTTAGCGAGACAAGTCTCCTGTCCCAGATGTCGTTTGCCGTTATTATTATAGGATATTGCGTTATGTTTATCAGCGATATAATCTCGGGCAATCCGCCCCAATCAGCTGCGGAAATTCCGTCAACTTCGTCGACGAGGATTATTTTTGTTTCCTTGAACAGGGACTTTTGCTCAATTGCCGGCTTTAAAATTTCCTGGAGTTTTTCCCGGTTTCTCAAATCACTTGCATTTAATTCAAAGATTTCGGAATTGGTTTCCTTTGCAGCGACGTGGGCGAGAGTTGTCTTTCCAGTGCCGGGAGAGCCGTGAAGCACCATCGCCTTTTTTCCTTTCCCGAAATTTTCAAGAAAGTTTTTAAGTTTGAAAATTGCCTCGTCTTGCCCCCTGACTTCTGAAAACTTTTTCGGACGATATTTTTCAACCCAGCTCATTTTATCAAATTCTGACGGAATCTATAATTTATTCTCTGACCTTCTACTGATTGTTCTTCCCACAAACCATAATACTTCATCAAATAATTTATTCTTTTAGTTATATTTATTAATAACTTTCGAAATCTATTTTTGTAATCAATAAAAGTCTCTCTACTACTCCAATAATTAAATCGCTTTTCCATTTCATGTCGCACTTTTCTTCCTACATCTATCTCCAACATTTGAAATTCATTTCTTAATTCCTTGAAATTGCGGTATTCTAATATTTTCTCTAGTTTTCTTTCTTCTTCCATCTTATTTTCCCAATCCTGCGAGGACAAAACTTGCAAGCAATGCCTGAAGCTGAATAAAGGGGTCGCTGCCCTCGGTTATCCTGAATTCCGTCTCGCCTGTTTTTTCAGTGAGTTTTACTTTCATCTCCGGTTCAACGGGAAGGTTCCATATTTCTTTTTGTATAGCTTTTATTATATCTTCTCCTGAAACACTTTGCTTCAGCATTATGTCAAATAATTTTTCCCTCGCGCCAGGGAAATCTCCGGCGATTGCGTAGTCAAGAACTACCTTAATGTCTTTTGGTTTTGTGTTTGCGAGAATTGTTGATATGAGGTCCTGTGTTATATTCGGAGAAATTGATGCTGTTGATTGAAGGAGGTTTATGCATTTTCTGCAATCTCCCTCGCTGCCTTCGTAAAGAAGGTCTGTTGCGTCGGGATTTATCACGAGTTTTTCCCTGGTCGCTATTGTTTTTATGACTTTTTCGATGTCTTTTTTTTCAAGTAGTTTGAAACGAAAAACAACGCATCTTGACTGAATCGGGTCTATGACTTTGCTTGAATAATTGCACGAGAGAATAAATCGGCATGTTGCTGAATAATTTTCCATCGTACGCCTTAGGGCTTGCTGCGCTTCCGGCGTGAGAGCGTCCGCCTCGTCGAGAAAAATAATTTTAAACGGGGCTTTACCCAAAGATTTTGTTCTTGCGAAATTTTTTACTTTTTCCCTTACAATGTTAATTCCCCTTTCGTCGCTCGCGTTTAATTCAAGGTAATTGTCCCGCCAGTTTTCTCCGTAGAGTTCTTTTACAACTATCAATGCGAGAGTTGACTTTCCAGTTCCCGCAGGACCTGCAAAAAGCAAGTGAGGAATGTTCAGCGAGTCTGTCAGAGACTTAACTCTTTTTACGATTTCATCCTGCCCAACAACTTCAGAAAAAATGACTGGACGGAACTTTTCAGTCCATATTTCGCTAACCATTTTATTTTTTATTTAGACAATGAAAACCTTCTGCGGGTTTTTCACAATTCCAGCATCCATTTTCTTTGCCGCACCAATTTTTCCTTTGGTGCAAGGTTTATTTTTCTAGAATAAGGCGACTTATAAAGATTGTTATGATGATTTAAGAAATTACACTGATAAATTTTTAACTAATTCTTCAGATAGCAGTTCTAATGTCTTTTCTATACCTGATTTAGCCTCTCGGACAACCCCCTTAACCGTTTGTTCAATTTGCCCGTTTGATTCTCTTGTTAATTCTTCTCTTATTCTCTCCCTAATTAATTCTTCAAAATCTTCCCATAGCTCTAATAGTCCTTCGCCCTTTATTTCATAATTTTTTATAGAGTCGTAAAGAGCAATTTTAACTTTTTTTTCTTCAGATGATAAATCTCCTTTGTCTTCTTCCATAATTAATTCCCAGTATTTCAACAAGTTATATCTGAAATCATCATCTTCCATAACGCTAAATTGTTTATTCTCTTTTTAACATTAATTATCCTTAGAAATATATATAGGATTAATCTCCGAGAATCTTATTTTTTACGATTTTTGCTAAATCCGGTCTTATCTTCATTAGGTGAATACATTTCTCCCGATGTTAATGACACATAATTTTCGCTATTCATAATTTTTATAAGTTCGTCGTCGAGAGGATTGTATTCTTGTACTCTTTTTTGATTTTCATAATCTTTCATTTTACTTTGTTCTTCTTAACTTTCTCTTTCGTTTTTCTTTCTTCAGTCTTTTTCTCTGCCATTTCCAGCGCATTTGCCATCGCTTTTTCCATCTTCTTGAGGAGCGTTTCATAATAACAAAATAAGAAATCTGTTTTTAAAGGTTTCCGAAGAAAAGGATTTGTTTAAATTGTCTCGCTTCTTATATAAAAATATTGCTCACTTCTGCTCCCAACCTCGTACGAGTCATTAATGGATTTATCTTTCTCTCTACCACGAAATTGCTCGCTCGCAGATTAATTAAAAATTAATATAAATCCGGATTGATTAGTAGTTTATATCCGTCGTGAGCGGTAGCGAACGCAAATGTTTAATACAGGCTCATAGAAAAGATTTTTTAACAAAGCCCAAAGAAAATTCTTACGGTAAATCAAGTCTTTCTTTTACATAATGTTTTACTTCTTCCTGTATCTCCTCAATTTGTTTGTTCCCTCTTTTTATCAAGATACAAAAATCTTTATTTTGCGCCGCTATTTCCAGAAAACCTATTCTCACTTTTTCGTGAAAATCTGTTCCCAAAGATTCTATTCTGTCCTTGTCTTTTTTTGATTCCAAACCAACATTGACAGGAATATCAAAAATAAAAGCCAAGTTTGGTTTTATTCCGTAAGTTGCTATGTTGTTTAAGTGCATTATCATACTCAAATCCATTCCTCTGCCGTAACCCTGATAAACTTCTGAAGAAAAATATCCCCTGTCTGCTATAACATGATTGTTTCTTTCAAGATTTGGGATTATCTCCTCTGCAAATAATTCTGCTCTTGCTGATTCAAATAAAAACAATTCTGCTTCAAGGGAACGAATCTCGCTTTTTTTATCAAGCAGGATTTTTCTTATGATGTCTCCAAGAGAAGTTCCTCCGGGTTCTCTTAACAGGACAGAACCGATATTTCTTTCTGAAAAATAATCGTGCAAGAGTTTTGCCTGTGTTGTTTTTCCGCATCCTTCAACACCTTCAAAAAGAATGTAGTTGCCTCTTTTTTTCACCATATTTTATTTTAAATTTTTTAATTATAAACAATTGTTATTCTGTGAAATATATGTTTGAGTTTAGAACTTTTTAAAAAGGGGGTTTTTTTTATGGTTAATGGAAAAAGAGATTGAGAGATTTTTTTCAGGGATTGGCGAGTTCAGGGGCAGAAAGGATTACACCGACGCTGAGAGAATTGTCTTAAGTCATTTTTTTACAAATTTGGAATCAAATGTTTATTGCGCTACTGATAACATGCCCACTGAACTTTGGGCTTTGCTGATGGGGCAATATGCGAGAAGCAATTTGACGGCAAAAGACCGATTATTGCAGTTGTTTGCAGATGTCAAAGAAAAAGACAAGACAGGAAAAGTCCCTTCTTTGGAAAAAATTGCAAGAATGATTGAAGGTGGCAGCAACATCAGCGACGCATTGGAGATACATCTAAAAAGAGCCGGAAATTTTGTAGAAATGTTTGGAGTAAGATACGGACATGCATCTCTGAGAGATTCAGGAGTTATCAGAATCTGTTTTGAAGGAGTGAGCCAGAGAGTTACGAAATTTTTGGAAGCTGCGAGAGAAGGAGCTTACCAGGAACAATCTACGAGAGCAATTCCTTTTTTGTCTGAAAATCTTGGTGTGCCTTTTGAAATAAGAGGAACAGAATATGAAACAAGGGTTCTTGAATTAGACAAAAAATTAATTAATCTTTATGAAGAAATCAGGAAAAAACTTCCATTATATCTTAAGGTGAGGTGTCAGCATTTAAGAAATGAAGCTGATGAGCAAATTGCCGGCGCTGTCGGAGATAAAAATTCAAAACTTCCAGATGCGCTTTGGGAAAAGGTTGTGAACGAAAAAACATTTGATATTGCGAGATTTTTACTGCCTCAGAACATGACAACTTCTTTGGGAATGACTCTTAATACAAGAAGATTTATGGACATGCTGACAGAGTGGCAGTCTTCGCCTTTTACGGAAATGCAGGAGCTTGGAAGAGCTGCACAAATTGAATCAATGGAGATTTTTCCAACGCTGATGAAATACGGAAATCCAAGTGAGTTTTACAGTCAACTTCCCGGAAGAAGGAGAGAGTTATTTAGCAGATTAGTTCCCGGAAGAAATTTGGAGTATAAACATCACCCAATTGAATCAAAATTAATTGCAGTAACTCCCGGTATTGAAGATTTTGTTTTAGCAAGTATTTTATTTAACGGCTCTGACGGGAATTATCCTTTTGATGAATTAAGAAAAATTGCTGAAAGTTTGACTCCTGAAAAAAGAAGAGAAATTGCGAAAAGCCAGTTTGAAGGCAAGATGGGTTTTGAATTGATTTCTAAAGTTATGGAAGTTGGGAGTTTTATTTTTGAGAGAACATACGACATCGGCGGATTCAGGGATTTGCAGAGACAAAGAGGGGACAGACAGCAAACAGCTCCTTATTCTGTTTTTGGGTTTCATATGCCCAAAGAAATCGGAGAAATTGGTTTGGAAAAAGAATTTGTTCATTTAATGTATGAGGTCAAGGAATTGCACGACGAATTAAGAACTAAACATTTTCACGAGGCTGCAGAATATGTTCCTGTAATGGCTAATTTGGTAAGGCATGTTGTAACAATGGATCCTGTTCAGGCATTTTATCAGGCAAAATTAAGAACCCAGCCGGCGGGCGCTGAAACTTACAGGGGTATTGCAAGACAGGAAATAAAACAGGTTTTAGAATTAATGCCATCATTTAAAGGATTTGTGGAATTTGACAACAATGATTATGTTCTTAACAGACTTCCCGAGGCAGTCAATGGGGTAATTGAAAGATTGTCTAAGAAAAATTAATCTTTCATCTCAATTTTTATGTTTACGTTTTTCGGAATTTGAAGGCGCATAATTTGGTGAAGAACTTTTTCATTTGCAGGCAAGTCTATAAGACGCTTGTGGATTCTCATCTCAAACCTGTCAAATGTTGCAGTGCCGTTTCCGCAGGGAGATTTTCGCGTCGTGATTTTTAGTTTTTTCGTCGGCAAAGGCACGGGACCGCGAATTATTATTCCCGAACTGGCAGCCAGAGATTTGATGGTATTGCAAATATCATTGAGCATTTCTATGTCAGTGCTGTTTAGTTTTACTCTTACTTTTGGCATTAAAAACCTCCGGCGGGTTTTTATCCCGCAACCTTGAATATAAAATCCAGAAACTAGTTTAAAAATGTTGCTTTGCAAGTTTTTCCAGAATTTTTAGGTTTTCAAAGAAATCAAAACTTAGTTTATCATTGTCTATATGTCTGGATGTAACCAAACCAATTCCAATTTCATATCCATTAATCTTGTGCGCAAGTCCATAAACGCGTTCATTAAGAAGCATTCCGGGAGGGACATACAGCCCCCTTATATTTCTAGGGAATCTGGTGTCATTTTTTTCATAAGATATGCCTAAAATTCCGCACGCTTTTTCCTGCAAAGAATCAAAGAAAGCCTGAATATTTTCATTAGCTCTTCTTATTTCTTCCCTGTCGGTTACACCAACTATAATTGATTGCGGCACCTCCATTCAAGAATCAAGGAATTTTATTTTAAAAACATTATGAAAGATTTTTATATTGCATTTTATTTATATTATAACTAAAGAGGAAAAATGTTGGAAGATATTTTTGTAAGGTTTAGTCTGATTATTCTCGTTGCTGTTGGCATTTCAGCCATAATGAAAATTTTCAAACAGCCGCTGATAATAGGGTATATAATAACAGGAGTAATTACAGGTCCGTATTTTTTTGATTTGTTGAAAACTAACGAAGCTGTCGGCATTTTTCCAAAAATCGGCATTGTGCTGCTTCTTTTCACCGTAGGTTTGCATCTTAATCCCAAAGTCATAAAGGAAGTCGGGAAAGTTTCCTTGATAACAGGAATAGGGCAGGTTGTTTTCACGTCGATAATAGGTTATTTTATCGGTATAGCACTTGGATTTTCCGTAGTGACTTCGCTTTATCTTTCTGTTGCTTTAACTTTCAGCAGCACAATCATAATTATGAAAATTCTTACAGACAAGGGCGACATCGGAAGCGTTTACGGGAAAATTGCAATAGGTTTCCTGATTGTCCAGGATTTAATCGCAGTTCTTATTCATATTACCATTTCGTCAATGTCTTCAACCAACGGCATTTTACCAATTTTCGCGAGAACATTTTTCAGCGAGATTGTTCTTATCGGATTTTTCTTTCTTGTAAGTTTTTATCTTCTCAATCCCTTGATGAAATTTATTGCAAGGTCGCAGGAATTTCTTTTCCTTTTTTCAATATCCTGGGCTTTGGCTTTGGCGAGCATTTTTCAGATGATGAATCTTTCCATGGAAATCGGCGCGCTGTTCGCGGGAGTTTTCCTTTCAATATCTCCATACAGCAACGAGATAAGTTCAAAGATGAAACCGATTCGGGATTTTTTCATCGTCATGTTTTTCATTATAATCGGTTCGCAGATTGTTTTTACAGACGTGCAGAATAATATTATTCCCATCGCGATTTTTTCCATTTTTATCTTGATAGGCAATCCGTTTATTGTAATGGTGCTGATGGGAATGCTCGGATACACGAAGAGAAACAGCTTCCTTGCTGGTTTAACTGTCGCACAAATCAGCGAGTTTTCAATTATTTTGATTGCACTCGGAATAAAGATAGGACATATTAACAGCGAGGCGCTTTCAATTATCACAACTGTTGGCTTGATTACAATTGCCGGTTCAACTTACATGATATATTATTCAGACAAAATCTACAACAGAATCTCCGACAGACTGAACATTTTTGAGAAAAAGAACGTGAGAGACAAGATAAAAATAAACGGGAATGTTGATGCAATTCTTTTTGGATACAACCGCATTGGGTTCAGCATTTTGAGGGCTTTCAAGAAAATAAAAAAGAGTTATCTCGTCGTGGATTTCAATCCGGAGATAATATCAAACCTTTCAAGATACAAGATTCCGTGTTTGTACGGAGATGCTTACGACATTGATTTGCTGGAGGAACTTCCATTGAACAAAATAAAACTTGTTGTTTCAACAATTCCAGACATTGATGCGAATTTTCTTTTGATAGAAAACATAAGAAGGGTGAACAAAAAGGCAATAATAATCGTGCGTGCGCACAGGATTGATGATGCGCTGATGTTTTACAAAAAAGGCGCGGATTATGTCTTAACGCCGCATTTTCTCGGAGGAGAGTATGTTGCAAAGATGATAGAGAATTTTTCCGACGCGACGGACTATAAAATGGAGAAGGAAAAACATCTAAAGGCGTTGAAAGAAATGTCTGAAAGCAACAAAGAACATCCAAATGTTGAGAGGAATTAATTTCTTTTCCTGTTTTTTCTGGTAACTTCTTCAATTTCTTCGTCGGTGTTAACGCCGAAAAATGCGAGCCAGTAGTTAAAGAATCTTAGAATAAACTCAAGTATAACGACGAAAACAATGTATATTGTTATGTCGCTGAAGAAAGACAGGATTTCCCTGAAATTTCCCAGAATTCTCTCCACTGAAAAGAACAGCGGATTCAAAAGCGAAATTGCAAGAAGGTTAAGCGGAAGAAGTTTTGCAAGTTCCTCTGCAAGTTCCTTTTTGTAATAAGACGCCATTCTTATCACAGCGACGATGGTTGCAGAGACGACGAGAATTGCCTCAATTGAAAGATTTTCTGTGAAGAGTACAAGGAAAATTGCAAATATCGAAAACCACACGAAAACTATCAGCGGAAGTATAAGCAGATATTCTGCAAAATAAAAAAATCCGGCGAGAAGTTTTGCAAGAAACGGATGCTCCAGCTTGTTGTACTGATTCAGCTCAAGTTCAAGTATATTTTTGTTGCTGACGAATCTGTGAAACTTCCAGATAAACATCGAGTAAAGAAAGACAAACAAAACAACGAGAATAAGATTGAAAAGCGTTTGAAGCGACGGAGGAAACGGAGAGACAAGAAGGGTGTATATGTCTATGAGTGTTGAACCAGCACCATTTATCGCCTCTGCCATTTTAACATGAATGAAGTTTTATTTTTAAATTCACCGATTTCGTTGCCGCCAATATCTTTTCCTAGACCAGCTCGTTTGTAACCTTGCACGAATTTTTTATTCTTAATCAGTTCCCACC
>JBBSYQ010000012.1:0-12865 GCA_038045145.1 Nanobdellota archaeon | reverse complement strand
CCTGAACATCAATGATTTCTTTTATTTTTCCATCATCAAGCTGCAATCCGCGAACAATAGCACATGCCGTGTAGGGTCTTACTAATTTTACAGACGAATCAATAATAACATTGTAATTCTTTTCCGGAGGATTTACCTTGTATTTTTTTAATCCAGTGTTTTTATTAAGATAAGCCAGAAAACCCCGCTTGAAACCTTCGTAAGAAAGCATATCCGGGCGATTGGGAGAAATTTCAATCTGGATTTCTTTTTCATTGACAGATTCAACAGGGGTTCCAAACATTGCAATCATTCCCTGCATTTTTTCATCTGCCTTTCCGATTTCTTTTTCAAATTTTTGTCTGTTGAATGTTATGAGGGCCATTTTTTATTTCTTTAATATCACTGCTTTGAAGATTCCCAGATTATTACCGAGAAAGGCTTCTCCATTTCTTATTAATTTATTTTTTGGGAAATTTATTTTATCAATATTGTTCTTCTCCGTTAACTTATTTGTTTTTACATTAAGATTTCTTTTTATAGTCCATCCGTAATAAATCGTCTTGAATTTTTTTCCAAAATTTTTATTTGAGATTCCATCTTGATTTTTGCCAATAAGATCAAATAATTGGGTTTCATACCAAATCCATCCATCTGGAATAAAACATGCTTCTGAAATTTTGTTCTCTTTACAATATTTCTCAATTTTTGGGGTTATCCAAAACTCTGTTTTGAATTTTTTATATTCTAAGCTTCCTATTTTTTTAGCTTTCATCTTAACTCTTCATCCAAAATTTCATTTTTCTTTTTCCTAAGTTACGTCTGGAAACTTGAAAAATTTTCATTTTATCCAGAACCTCATTTTTCTTAATTGAGCAATGTTGTTTTTGTACATTTCGCGGAGATCTTTTATTTCGTAATAATCCATTATCATCCTGTCGAATCCTGGACCCCATGCAAGAATCGGAATGTTTTCTCCGAGGAGGGGAACGACGACTTCTGGGCGGAAAATCCCGGCGCCGCCGAGCTCGAACCATATTTTTCTCTCGGGATGCCAGACATCTATTTCAACGCTTGGTTCTGTGTAAGGAAAATAAGCAGGGCGGATTCTTATTTTTTCAAATCCCATTTTTTTGAAGAACTGCGTCAAATATCCGAGGAGATTTCTGAAATTTGCATTTCTGTCGACGACAATTCCTTCTGTTTGATTGAATTCAAATTCGTGCTTCCAGTCAACTGTTTCATTCCTAAAGCATTTTCCGACTGAGAAAAATTTTGCAGGAAGTTCTTTAACATTTAATTTCGAAAGTGTCTGCGCGGACAAAACAGTTGTATGCGTTCTTAAAACCATTTTCTTCGCTTCTTCTTCGCTCCATTCATATTGCCATCCTTTGCTTCCAAGTCCTTTTATTTTCCCCTCGTGGCTGTCTTTAACAGCTTTCACAATTTTTTTATCCGGCAATTCGCCTTTTTTATTTATGAAAAAAGTGTCCTGCATCTCTCTCACAGGATGGTCTTGCGCCGTGAACAATGCATCGAAATTCCAGAAACTGCTTTGCATTAAATCTCCGTTCATTTCTTTGAACCCCATTTCCGTCCAGATTTTTCTTGCATAATCTCCTGCCTGAAGAACAAAATGCCTTTTCCCGCCGTAAATTGCAGGCACTCCTGAATTAACATCATATCTCCTGAATTTTTTTCCTTCCCACAAAGAATCTTTTTTCAAAATTCCCGGAGTTATCTGTTCGATCAAATTGCTTTCCTTTACATTGGATTTCATAAGTTGTTTTCCAAGTTCTGTAACCTCAACTCTCGGAATTTTCTCTTCTTTTATTCGGATAATGTCTTTTCTGTTTTGCAGAGATTTCATAACTTCTTTTTTCTCGTCTGACATGGAGTCAAAATCCAGCGGCAGAAATTCAATGAAAATTTCCTCGTCGGTTTTTTTTGAAAGTTCGCCTTTGTTTGCGCTTAAAATTATCTTCTTGTTCTTAAGTTCAATGAATGATTTTCTTTTCAGAACTCCCAGCGAAACCTTAAACTCGTCGTCGGACAATGAACTTTGTTTCTGCGCGTCCTCTATTAAAATAATTCTTTTCTCTTCAAGCAAGTTTATGAGCCGCCTTTCCGGCAGTCCTTTTTTCCTGTACAAAGCGCCGTTAACTCCGATTTCAATGACTTTCTTTTTTTCAAAGACAAGATTCAAAATCCCCTTGTTTCCGAGATACTCAAACGCCCTTATTACAGAAGTCTTGTCAAGATGCGATTTCTTGCATATATCGTCTATGTCCTCGCCCAAATAAGAAAGTATTTTAATTTCATTCGGACTTAAAGATTCAATAATTTTCTTGGTGTCCATTTTTGAATTAAGAAAAGGGGATTAAAAAAGTTTTATCTTTCAAATCATTTAAACCTTCATAAGTTAATACGTCATGAAAATTAACTCTTTCATCCATGGAAGAAATATCTATCAAATTGACATGGGCATAGCCAAGATGGAATTCCACGCGTTTGCTTTTGATTAATTTTTTATAACCAATTGAAGACAAATAAACGAATAGGTTTTTTGTTCTATTGTCTTCAGATTTATCCATCTCAAAACCCGCAAGTTCGCGACACTTTTTATCATCAATTTCAAGAGTCAGTTTTCCTTTTAATCTATCCACAGAATTAATAAAATCCCCTTCAAGAATTTGTCTTTCCAAGCGGGAAATTTCTTCAGGCATTAAATAGACCCAAACATCATTACTCAAATGACTAATTGTTCCAATCATTACAAAAAACATAGAAATTGCTTTTTATAGTTATCATTTTATTTACAACTCCTTCGTCATCCATGTCGGCATGCCTAAAACCAGTCCAATGGATTTTAAATCATAAATGTTTCTTTCATTTTTTTTATCAAAAACCAGAAATTTCATCTTCAGTTTGTTTTTGTTGCAGAGTTTTATGTTTTGCTGAATTCGGGAAAGAATTTCCGCTCTTTCTTTTCCTTTTGATTCCAGAATTTCGTCAAGATTTATTCCCATTATAACATCTTTGCTCTTCGCAATTTTAGCAAGGACATGATTTAAACCAGAGTCTCTTTGTTTCTGCCTGTCTTTTCTTCCTTTTTGGTTTAAAAGAAGCACATCAATTTTTTCCTTCTCCAAAATCTTGCGGTTTAATTCATCGTCGTCACTGGAAAAAATTATTGCTTTGCTTTTATTTTCCCTAATTTTTTTTCTTGCCTTTTCAAATGAGTTTTCGCGGATGAAAATTGTGTTGTTCATCTCATCCCCCAATTTTCGTTCCCACAAATTTTCTTCCGTTCAAAAGATTGTCAAGCTGTTTTAAATCTTCTCCTAGAATATAAGTTCTTATCTTGTTCTCCGTTATTATTTTCGCGGCTTTTTGATCTAGGACAAAATGCTGTCCTGGAGAATATTTCATCTTGCTTGCAATTTTGTAAAAATCCTTCCAGGAAATTTCAGGGATAAATTTTGCATTCTTAAATTCTTTTGGATTTTTGTCATAAAGTCCTTTTACATTTGTGAGATTAATGAAATCTGTTTTCAAATGCTTCGCAACATCTGCGGAAGTTGAATCAGATGTTTGTTCAGGCCTGTATTCCAACGCCCCGCAAAAAACAATATCTTGTTTTCTCAAATATTTTTTTACATTCCTCATTTTCTGCGGAATTCCTCTCTGGGGATTTTGATTGAAAAAATAACTCATAAATCTTGCATTTGTCCTCGTCGCTGAAATTCCCGCAAAACTCTGGAGTTCCTCGTTAATTCCGGATTTTCTCAATGCATAAATGTATTTTCTTGCTATGCTCCCTCCGCCGCAAACAATAATGAATTTATAATTTTTTGAATTCTTCCTTACCACCTTCTTGAATCCTGTTAAATAGTTCAAGCCTATGTCATCAGGAATTATCAGGCTTCCGCCCAGACTTAAAACCACAACTTTTTTTTGCATAGAAGAAAAAAGAAAAAATAGTATTTATAGTTTTTGAAATTTTATTTTTTCTTTTTGAACCAATTCATTAAAAATAAAATCCCTATTAGAAATGCTGTTCCAGCAATTTGTATAGACCAAGAGACCATATACCACTCAAACTGATTTTTCAATGCATCCATGACTATTAGTAAGATATATAATATTCCCGCCATAATAAAAGCAATTCCTCCAACTATCTCGTATTTCCAGGAGATTATCAAAACAGCCAACAAAACAAGTGCGGGAATATTGTGCATAAACAACCCACCAACGATTTGCCAGAAATTTAATTCAGAAGAGAAAACATCCAATGACATTAATGCTAAGAAAAATATAAAAATTATTGATAAAATTCTCGGCGTCCAATACAAAAATTTGCCTGTCTTTTTTTTCATAATGTTGCTAATGTAAGAGAACTATTTAATATTTCTTATTTTATTGTGAACAACTTATCATCAACAACATCAAACACGCCGAGGCGTACACCCGCATCAAGCCAGCCGTGCGCGTAATTCAACGCCGCGAAAGCATTGACAAAATCTCCCTTGCTTTCAAAGTGTCGCGCGTCTGAAAGATAATTAGAAACCATCTCAACAATTTCCTTCGCTTCTTTGTTCTTTCCCTTGATAATTTTCCCTTTGGCTTTCTCAAGCGCCCTTCCTGTTAATTCAAAATACTTCTCAAGTTTTTCTTTTGTTATCTTGTCTTCCATTTCTTTTTTATCAAAGAAACTTTTAAATAGATTGCTGTCATAAATGTTAAATGAAAAGAGGGTTTTTTATTTTTGGTTTTGCATTGATTCTCCTGACGATTTCAGGGGTTTTCGCAGAATCGGTTCTTTCAGACGACTTGAATAATTTTGTTAAAAAAATCGCAGAGAAAAAAGGGATAAGCGAGGCGGAAATAAAAAACGTCTCAAGAGTTGATTTTAATGAACTCCCTGACGAAATAAACTTAAAAAACATAGACGACAACAGCCTCGGACTTTATAAAGTTGAATCGGAAAATGATTCTGTTTTTGTGATAACTGTCTCAAAAGAAACATTTGAAAAAATAAACTCCCAATCTTACTCAAGAGCTTTCTTAAATTTCGGATTAAGCGGAGGAAATTCGTCGGTTTTCATGGAAACAATTCTCGGCAGCGGAATTAATAATGGCTATGTGATGATGCGCGAGGGAAGCATAACTGGAATTTCCACAAATCTTTATGCTGAAGAAAACGGGGATATTGAAATTATAATTTACAAAAATAACAATCCTGTCGGATTCAGAAATGTAATTCCCGCAGTTCAAGGAACAAATGTGGACTTTGACACGCAGTCAGAAGGGCTTGTTACATTTCAGCCGGGAGATGTAATCTCAACTTACATAAAAACAGAAACCGGCTTCAAAGGCGCTTCCACTCTTTTGGAAATAACAACAAAATAATAAGGTTTTTAAATAACTCTAACATAAAAATAAGATGAGAGATAACAAATCAGGTATCGTCATTGTTGTTTTGATTTCTCTTGTCTTGGTTCTTGGCGGTTTGGTTGCTTATTCCTTTCTTGTAAAGCCGGCAATAACAGGTTACGCTGTTAACGCGCAAACGCAGGGAGTTCAATACGCTATTTATTCAATAATGAAGGAAGCGGCAAAATGCCAGTCCGTGCCTTTGACTTTTGGAAATCAGACAATGAACATTATTGCGATTGAATGTCTGCAAAACCAGCAACAAACTCCAGAAAACTCAGGATAAATTTTCTATCAACTTTGTTTGGAAAAACAAATTTTTTACTGACTTATTAAATTGTGCGTTCACACGGACGACATCTTTTAGCGTTCGTCCTTTCGTTCACAATCCGAGGGATTAAACAAGAATTACTTTTAAAATCCCGCTTTCGCAACATTTAAATATATTTTCCATTTCTGTTTTATGATTAAAAGATGGTTAAATATAAAGAAGCAATTTTGATAATTTTCCTGTCTATTCTCGTGCTTGTTTTAATCTACGGCACGGCTTTTTTCAAGGACGGCATTACGGGAAAAGCGTCGCTTGAATTAAACCAAGTTCACGACGACGAAGGAAAACTCTTGGGACAATTGAAACTTTCTCTTAAAGAAGGCGAATTAATTCCCGCGTCATCAAAAGTTATCGTCGAAAACGCCGGCAAAAGTTACGAATATCTGTTGAGTGATTTGATTAACGAAGAGCAGATTGAGGGAAATTTCTACATGGAAGGAAGTCCATTGCAGGGTGGAGGAAATGGTTATGGAATTAAAGGAACAAAAGAAATCTTCCCGGAGGTTTATTTCACTCTCAATATCTTATCCGAAACAAGCGGAACAGAAGAAACAGTCGGCACGACGGGAAATAATGAAACACCGCAAATTCCTGAAGAAACAGCTAACGAAACAACCGCAATTGAAAATGTAGAAACTCCCGAAGTTCCCGTAGAAGAACAAAATTTAACAACAGAAACATCTGAAACCCCTACAATAACTTCAAGTGCAATTAGAATATTTAATTTCTTCCAGGTTTTCAGAACTGGAAATGCGGTTTTGGAATTAACAACAGAAATTCAGGGACAAACCTCCAAGAACAATCCTTTTATTTACACGCTGGAAAACGGACAAACAGCTGAAATAAAATTAGGAAGTGTGAGAACAGGTTCAAATGAATTGCCCGACGATGAAGTGCAATTGGAAATCAGCGAAAATCAAGTAAAGATTTCAACATCTTATTCAGAAATTGAAGAAGGATTTGGAGGAGAATTCATCGGTGATTTATCAAAAGAAATCACAATAGAACTTTCATCGCTTGGAATAACTCCTGAAAGCGGTGAATTAAAAGTGGGCATATTTTACGGAGAAGAAATAATTTCTCTAAGCACCGTGATGGGAGAGGGAATATCATCAAACAAAACTGAAGAAACACTAATCAACGAAACGTTTAATGAAACCAATGTAAATGAAATCTCTGATTTGACTCTTAAACTGGCAGAAGATGAAATTAAAATTCTCAAGGAGAAATTCGGCGATGAGCCAGTGGAAATAACGAAAGCAGAAGAAACAAACGGAAGAATGATTGTGCGTCAGGAAATTGGAAATTATTGGGTTGAAAATTCTTACGATTCTTCGTTAAGCGAAAACGAATTAAAAGCAGAAACTGAACGCGACAGGATTTTGTGGCTGAAGGATTTAGTCGTGGAATTGTCTTCGGGAAACATAGAAAGCAGCAGCGTTGGAAATTTAATAGGCAGTTATGGAATAAGTTAATTTGAATTCAAAAACTTTGTTAAAAAACAATTGATATTTTAATCTCCTGTAAATAAAACCTGGTTCACTTCTTTCATGTATATAAACTAATAGAATAACTTTCGCATTAATAATCTAAAATTAATCCTGAACGCAGTGGGGCAAATTTATTGCGACGAGATTTTGCTCTGTTTAATATTTTGAAGAGAAATCACAAACTAAGCTAAGCCATTTTCTTGATTACAAATTTTGAACCAATTTCCGGTGAGACAATTGCAAGAAAAATAAGTTTTCCGAAAACAACATGAAATACTCCGTCGCCATAAGGTATCTTTGTTGCCTGTGAAAACTTTTCAATTATCTCGTTTATTTCACTTTCGTCAAAGACAATGTTCGTATTTTTCATTCCCATAGAGCCTGTAACAACTATCGCGGTATTCTGCCCGTTGCATTCAATTCCCCTGACTAAAGGATCTCTTATCAACGGATTAAGTTTCCCGAGTTCAATTTCTTTTGCCGTCGGCGTTGGTTTTAAATATTCAAATCTCGGAGGAAGTTTCTGAACAGGGATTCTCAATACAGGAGGGGCTTTTCCTGGAGAATTTCTTCGGAGAGGCGCGCTTATTCTCGCGAAAATTTTTTTAACAAAAGGTTCCTTTAAAATTTTCCCGCCTTTTTCTTCTTCAATATTTTTCTCTTTCCAGTTAGAAAGATTATCAAACTCGCGGGAGTCTTCAGTTATTTCTGTTAATTGTTTGCTTTCTTCTTTCTTTTTTTCCTCTTCTTCATGCCTCTTGTCAAGAATCTCCTTTAATTCAAAAATCTCTCCTCCAGAATTTCTTATTAGCTCCCGAGTAAATTCAAGAAGAGAAATAATTTTTTTGTCCTCGTCGGAAAAGAGATTTTCTTTCTGCATTTTAGTCCATTGAAGAAATTGATTTCTGATAACCTTCCACACCTGTATTTTTTCTCTGCCCTTGTTCAGGAGGAGTCTGTGGCGGGGTTTGTTTTTCTTCTCCTAAATTTGATTCGTGCAAAAGCGCTAAGCCTCGCGCAATTATCTTGTTCTGGTCAAGAAGATTATTAAGCCGTCCGATTATCTCCTTCTCATTTTTGCCGCCCTTATCTGTTTTGAAATCTTTTTCAATCAGCGCTTTTGCAGACAATTCAAACAATTCAAGAAGTTTTGAAATTTTTTTTGAAAGTTCATTAAAACTCGCCGATAAATTAGTCAAAACTTTTTGCAGTGAGACAAAATTTTCAACAAGGGCTTTTTCTATCTGTATATTCCCTCTTTCAGGAATCTTAACCTCCCCGCGAGAAACATTGTTAATATTTTTAATTTCCCCTTCCTTGCTTCCCTTTTTCATCATAACTAAATTAAGGTTTTTTTGTTTATAAATTTTTGGAGAATGTGAAATAGGTAAATTTTTAAATAATACTTCTTATTATGTTCATGGCTAAAGAAAAAGGTGTTAATTTTATACCTTATATTATTATTGCCGTTGTTGTTCTTGGGATTTTTGGGGCTGTATATTATTTCTACAATGAAGACCAAAAATCTATAACTGCTAATACTATTTCAGAATTAGAAAGACAGCTTGAAGAACAAGGACAGTTAACCGACGAACAAGAGAGACAGTTAGAAGAATTAGCTCAAGTTACATGTAAAGAAGTTCAAGTTCCTTATGATGCTCAAGAAGCATATACAGAACAAGAACCTTATGCAGATGAGGTATGTGAGAATATCGCCTTAGCATATAATAAAATAGATAATTATTGTACTAATTTTGATGATAATATACTTTTTGATGATGAACCTGCTAAATATTCTGTTACTATCAATAATTTAGACTCCGAAAACGGAGGATGGTTTTATGCAGATATCGGCTTTTATATTGGTGAACAAGTTGTTAAAGAATCACAACAAGAATACATTTATCCTTCTTCATCTGCAACTTTTTACACAGAACGAATGTCTTATATAGAGAGTTGTTATTTCACTATTACAGAACTCCCAGAAAAACAAGAATGTGAGACAGTCACAAAATATCAAACCATTACAAAGTATAGAACAATTACAAAGTATAAAACTGAAACTGTTTGTGAATAATTCTCTTAGAAAATATCCCGCCTTTTTGGCGTTTTATTTTTTCTCAAGATTCTCAAGTTCCGCGACATAATCTGAAATTTCCTTAGCCGCGTCGGCGTTCACGCTTATGCTGTCAATTCCCTCGCCGACAAGAAATTTAACCATCTCTTTTCTGCTTCCCGCCTGTCCGCAAATGCTTGTTTCAACATTGTTTCTCTTGCATACCCTTATCACATAACCAAGCTGGTAAAGAACAGCCGGACTCATCTCATTGTAAATTTCCTGCACAGATTCATTTCCCCTGTCAACCGCAAGAGTGTATTGAGTCAAATCATTTGTTCCGAATGAAATAAAATCAATTCCCTCCTCGCACAAGTCTTTTATTATTTGAACTGCCGCCGGAGTTTCAACCATAACTCCGACTTTTACGTTTTTGAAATTAATTTCCTTCAAAAATTTCTTTGTTTCTCTCACTTCATCAACAGAAATAATCTGCGGCAACAGCACGCCGATTTCCTTGTTCTGCTCTGCAACTTTGTTCAAAGCAGATAACTCGGCTTTCATGATTTCCGGATTTTTAATTCCATACCTTACTCCGTGCATTCCCAACATCGGATTTGCCTCTTTTTCCTTTGGCGCGCCCTCAATGTTCTTGAATTCGTCGCTCCTTATATCAGAAGTCCTAACCCATAATACATCAAAATATTTTGCAATCTCGCTGACTCCGTTAAAAATAATTTCTTCATATTGTTTAATTTCCTTTTTCTCCAAAAAATAATTTGGATGTTTCCCCGACTCTGCAATAATCCCCTCCAATCTCAACAAACCAACTTCCTTCAAACCTGTCTTCGACGCTCTTTTGGCGAAACTCGGCAAATCAACCATTACCTTAATTTTTGTTTTTGTTTTCGCAGTTACGGGAAGGACTTCTTTCTCGACGCTTTCAGCAACCTTGCCCTTGTATATTTTTCCCGTAAAGCCGTTGACGGTGATTATTTCGCCTTCCTTAAGTTTTTCCGTCGCTGTCTGCGTTCCCACAACACACGGAATACCCATCTCCCTTGAAACAATTGCCGCGTGCGCCGTCAATCCCCCTTCATCGGTAACTATCGCGGCGGATTTCTGCATTGTAACAACCATATCAGGATTAGTCATCTTTGTTACAAGAACATCGCCCTTGTTTATTCTCTGCAAATCTTCCAAGCTTATTACTATCTTAACTTTTCCCGACGCAATTCCCGGCGATGCCGCAAGTCCAGAAAGAAAAACCTCGCCCTTTATTTCCTTTCCCTCTTCCAATCTTTTCCCGAGAGTTGTTATCGCTCTCGTCTGAACTATGTAAACCCTCTCACCCTCAATTGCAAATTCTATATCCTGCGGCTTTCCATAATGCTCCTCAAGTTCCAAGGCATATTCCGTGAGTTTTATAATTTCATTATTCATAAGAACTCGCGATTTTGATTTCTCCTCGCTAAGTTTTACTTTTTTCTTGCCACCCTCATCCCCGCGAGTTATCGCAATTTTCTTGTCAGCTATTTTAGTCTTAAGAATTTTCATTTCTCTTGAAACAATATAACTGTCTGGCGTAATCTCGCCGGAAACAATTCCTTCTCCCAACCCGTAAACAGCTTCAATTATCACATCGTCTTTTTCATACGACGGATCTGTCGAGAAAATAACTCCGGACTTGTCAGAGTCAACCATTTTCTGAACAACGACGGCAAGTTTTGTTTCTTCATGCCTGAATCCTTTTTTGTTTCGGTAATAAGTTGCCCTCGCGGTAAAGAGTGATGCAAAGCATTTTTTTACGCTATCAAACAAATTTTCTTTTCCCTTAACATTAAGGAATGTTTCCTGCTGTCCGGCAAAACTCGCGTCTTCCAAATCCTCTGCCGTGGCCGAACTTCTGACAGCGACAAAAATATTTCCTGAAAATTTCCCAAGCAATTCATCCGCTGTTTTTTTCATCGTATTGGAATCTCCCAAATCATCATAAGCGTCTGCAATTTCCTCTTTTATCTCCTCGGGAATTTCCGCATTCACAATAAGATTCCGCACCTCTTCTGTTACCCTGTCAAGTTCTTCTGTATTTTCATAATGAATCTCCCGAAGCAATTCAACCATCTTCTTTTTCAATCCGGCTTTTTCAAGAAAGTAATCATAAGCTTGTGCAGTAATGACAAACCCCGGAGGAACAGGAATTTTCAGATTGTACATTTCACCGAGATTTGCGCCCTTGCCGCCCGCAACAGCAACAGAACCTTTGTTCAACTCAAAAAACCATTTTATAAAATCCGTATCAGAGTCTAATGCAACCTCTTTTTTTAACATATCAAATAAAGAACAAAAAACTTAATAAAGGTTTTTGTTAGTTAACTTTATAAATTCCTTTCATCTTTTTCTATTATGTTATTAACCTGGATTTTAATTGGAGTGGTTGCGTTTGTTGTATTAATATTTTTCTGGTATTACAACAGATTCGCCACCCTTGAAAACAGAATTGAAAATTCACTTTCACAGATAAATGTTCAGTTAAAAAGGCGTGCGGATTTAATTCCAAATCTTATCGAAGCTGTTAAAGGATATATGAAGCACGAGAAAACCATCATCACTTCAGTTAATGATGCAAGGAAAGCCCTTGTTTCTGCAGGAAGCGTCGGAGAAAAAATCAAAGCAAACGATAAACTTGAGGGATTTTTAGGAAGATTATTTGCAATCGCCGAAAATTATCCTGACTTGAAAGCAAATACAAATTTCCTTGAACTTCAAAGAGAATTGTCGACGACAGAGGACAGAGTTGCTTACGCAAGGCAATATTTCAATGACAGCATTTTAACTTATAACAATCTCTATGCAGCCTTCCCTGGAAAATTCTTCGCACAACTCTACAAGAAAGAAAAGAAAGAATATCTTCAGATAACCGAAGCTGAAAAGAAGAATGTGAAAGTTGAGTTCTAGAAGATGAAAACTAAAGCAAAATTTGTTGGAATGGGTCTTACTGGTAGAAAGATATATTTAACACCAAAAGAAGAGGCATTTATGAAGAGACAAAAATGGACATTAATTAAAACTCTTTTATGGATAGCTGGAATTCTTATTGGGTGGTATATTCTGGTTTTCCTTTGGATTTTTCTATCCTAAATCTTAAAAACTCCCCTCTCTTTTTACCGGAGAATGAGGGAAGCATGAAAGTTTAAAAGTTAAACTTTCTTTTCTTTTTCATGCAACAAACAAGAATTGATTTCCGCGACCAGATTTCAAAAAACAAGTTTAAATCCTTTATTTTAATATCATTAATCTTTGTTGTTCTGGTTTTATTCGGTTATGTTATTTCCTTTGCGTTTTCGCCAGGATATTTTTTTGTAATAATGATAGTCTCAATAATTTTTTCTTTAAGTTATATTCTTATAAGCTATTATAATTCTGATAAAATTGCAATTGCCAGCGTCGGTGCGAAACCCGCCTCTCGTGAAAAAAACAAGCAGTATTATGATTTAGTTGAAGGGCTTACTCTGGCTTCTGGACTGCCGATGCCTAAACTTTTTATTATGGAATCACAGCAGATAAATGCAT
>JBBSYQ010000011.1:850-11382 GCA_038045145.1 Nanobdellota archaeon | reverse complement strand
AGCGATTGTCCTTCAGATAAAAGATGCAACATTCCTACAGGAGAGACTATTGGAACGTGTCAGGCATTGTGCACATCAGATAGCGATTGTACTAATGGTGGGGGAACATGTGATACAGGAACAGGATTATGCGTAAAAACCTGCGCAAGTGATGACGAATGCACAACACATTGGACATGCAACACAGATACACAAAAATGTGTAGCAGGAGCAGAAGGTTTTAGGAGCGGTGCTTTATGCAAAACTGCGTTAGGCGATTCAGAATGTAATAAAGGACTTTTTTGTAAACCCGAAGGAGCAGCAGGTGTTGGAACATGCACATCAAAACCTGCCGGAATAATTCCCGGGGCTTTTTCCCAGGATGTCGTTGGAAGCGAGCACTGGCTTGCATCATGCATTAATGGAAATGTAATATCTAATCTCTGCGGAGAAAAAAGAAGCGGACTTTGTTCTGAAAGAGTAACACAGGAGCAAATAGGAGCAGAAACACTAACTCTTTCAAATGCGCAATGTGTTGATAATTATGGGGATTTATGCTGGGGTTATAATCCAAAGCCGCCGCTAAATCAAATTAATAAAAATATTGATACAAGTAACCAGGCGGAAGTAGATGAACTAAATCAGGAATTGATGCAAATGGAGCAAATGGAAAGAGATTGCAATGCAAATGCACATTGCATGCTCAAAGAAGTTAATATGAGCACAATTGCAACTAGTGAATTTTACTTCAAGGTTTGCATTCCAAAATACACTCCCGGAAATAATAATTTATGTTCAAATATCAATGGGGTGAGTGCGAATTTAATATGTCCTGATGGAGACTGCAGTAATCTTCCGGGCTCTGATGCATTAAATACATTCACGAGTGAAATGAACGGGCTTTGTGTCTCTCTTGGAGATTGCGGAAGTTATGTAAATTACATTGACATTGGAACAAATGGCTCAAATTACAGAATAGGAAATGACACAACAGGAATTAACTGGGAGAATTATATTGGCTATGCAACGCCTTCGGCAGGAAAGATAATTCCTGAAGTTAATGTTCCAAGAGTCGCGGCAACAGGAGCGGTTGTGAGCAACAATCTGCAAAACAAAATTCTCTCGTGGCTTGGAATTGCAAAAAGAAATGTTCTTGTTGAACAAATAAACAAGCCGATTTTTCAGGAAGTGAGTGGTAAAAGTTTATTTAAACATTGGCAAGAACAACTTGTAGTAGTTCTTAGTGGTTTTGCAGGAATCTTTGCAGTAGTTCTTCAGATATGTCGCCAATCTCCAGAATATTCAAGAACCCATCCTTTAGTTTGTCCTTGTCCTGATGGTTATAGAAAGACAGAGGGTTATCCCCCGGAGTGTCTTCCTGAAGGTGAAGGAGCAGCAGCACCAACAAATCAAGGTGTTACATTTAGTTGCAATGCGTGGGAAGCTCCTGTTGGAGGAAATGATTGTGAGAGATGCAATGAAGACCCTTTAAAACTTTGCACACAATACAGATGTGAATCACTTGGACAGGGATGCAGATTAATTGGAGAAGATACAATTGCTCCTGTCTGCATCTGGGAAAATCCGAGTGATAATCAGGCACCTTTAATAAGATATTTAGACATACTTGACGGATATGCATTTGCAGAAAACGCAAATAAAAATGGCGGAACTATAACGCCAACAGAAGGGGGATGCATTCAGGAATTTACTCCTATATTATTCATGCTAAACACAAGCGAATATTCGCAATGCAAATATAGTTTGTTTAATGAACCTGTTAATTATCAAAGCATGGAAGAAATTTATTCTCTTGAAGGAAATGGCTATATATTAAACCATACTTTTGGAATTATAATGCCAAGCATAGACAGCTTTGATGCTGGAGACTTAAGAGGAACTATTGAAGAGATTTATGCAGATGTGAACATTTATGTAATGTGCCAGGACGGAAACGGAAATCCAAATATCGCACCTTATGTTGTGAACTTTTGTGTAAATCCCGGACCAGATATAACTCCGATAGACCATAGTTTAACAGCTACACAACCAGCAGATGAAAGTATTTTGCCGTACACTGACGAGCATAATACAATAATTGGAACAGATGCAGGTACAGGGGAGAATATATTAAGAGGAGAAAAAACATTGAATCTATGGGTGAATGAGCCGGCAGAGTGCAAATATGCTTTCTCTCCAAATGTCGGTTACGAGCAAATGCAAAGCATGGATTCGTGTTCAACAAATGTGATGGACATTGATTTGATAAATGGCGGGTATGGTTGCACATTCACGGAAAATCTAAATTACGGAGAAAATAATTTCTACATTAAATGCAATGATACAAGCGGAAATATAAATTCAGAAGATTTTGTTTACACATTAGATGTAACACAACAGCAACTTGAAATTGATTCTGTTTCAATCAGCGCTGTCGTGAACGGAATAACAAGAACAATAAATTCAGGAGAGACAATTTCCGTTGGGGGACAGGATGTGATTCCAATAACATTAAATGTTCAAACATCTGGCGGAGCATATAACGGAAATGCAGAATGTTCATACAAAGACACCTCGCTTGCAGATTCAGTATATTTAAGTTTCCAGCAAACTTCTTCAACATCGCATGCACATACGCTTAATTTAGGAAATGGAAACAAAGAGTTTGATGTTAAATGCGAGGATAACGCAGGAAATATCGCAAACACGGCAATAACTTTTGATATAATTGTTGATTTAATTCCTCCAGAAATTCTTTCATACATAAACTATTACGGAGACTTGAAGATTATAACCAACGAGGAAGCGAGGTGCTATTACGGCACTGAAAGCTGTCCTGTTTCAGGAAATGGAACTGGAATGGATAATGATTATGCAACAGAGCATTCCATTGATAATTGGGAGTCTGGAATTGTTTACAAAATAAAATGCGGGGATATCTTCGGAAACTTTGGAAGTTGCTCACAGATTTCAAGAAGCCCGTCTTAATTTATTTAAACTGCCTTGTTTCTTGCAATAAAATTTGATAGAAATTATGTCCGTCGTGAGCCGAGTGTTTTGACTTGACAATTTTTATTTTATTGATAACAAGTCAAGGCGCGAGTAAGCGAACGCAATATTTTTATGTTTAATATGTCAAATAGAAAAAGATTTTTTAAACAAATCTGTTCAATTCAGAAGATTTTTAAATAATTCTCCTGTAAATTAAACATAAAAATGAGGCGAGATTTTTTTTTGAATAAATTGAAAGATAAAAATCAGCGAGGGCAATTAACAATTTTTATAATTCTTGCAATTGTTATTGTTGGAGTTGTTCTTGTTTTTTTTGCTATTCGTGGAGGGATTTTTCAGCAGATATTAACTCCTAACACAGAAAAAGTTCAGAATTTTGTGCAAAACTGCATTGATGAAACAGGAACAGATATTATTTATCAAATAGGGCAAAATGGAGGTTATTATTTTCCCTCAAATTTATCAACTTCTTCCGGAGTTTCAATTTATTATGAAAATGGAAAAAATTACCTGCCTTCAAAAAAACAGATTGAAGAGGAGATATCTTCTTTTTTTGATTATGAATTATTTTTCTGTACAAGGAATTTTGTTGATTTCCCTGACATGAATATTTTACAAGGAGAAATAAAAACAGAAACAAAAATTGAAAATGAAAGAGTTGTTTTAAATGTTAATTATCCGATAACAATAACCAAAGATAATTCCGGTTCAAGGATTGAAAATTTCAAAGCAGAAATTCCCACAAGAATGGGAATTGTTTATGACTCTGTTTCAGAATTTTTGCAAAATCAAACAGATAACGGAATTTGTTTGTCATGTTTGCTTGAAGCAACTGATAAAAATGATTTATATGTTGAGATGATGGATTATGACGAGAAAACAGTAATATTTGTATTCAGGGATAAAAATTCAAAAATAAAAGACGAGGAATTTGTCTGGGTTTTTGCAAACAGATATGAATAAAATGATAAAAAAACAATTTTGGATTTTGAATATTTTTTTAATTGTAATTTTAATCGCGAACATTCATTTTGTTTTTTCAGAGCAAGCAGACATTAGCTCTGATTTGGGATTTAACGAAGGCGTAGTAATAATCAGCGATTTAGACATGGTAGGATATGAAAAAACAGACAGCGGAGCCACCATAACTTTCAAGGGAGGAGATATTACACTTAATAAAAATGAATTTACAAACATAAAATCGCAGGACGAGGCAAAACTTCCAAGTTTCATTAAATTAAATGAGAAAGGCGAAATCATAAATGCAGAATTTACTGTTAATGAAATTGGCGGGAATTATATTTTTGGAAATACTAAATTTTATGCTCCTCCAAATTCAAGGGTTTTGTTCGACGAGAAAACAGGAATTCAGGTAAAAGTTGAAAAAGACGCTGAGATAAAAGAAATGCCGACGTCGTTGAATAATCCGGGTTTAAAGAATTATCTGACGACGATTGAAAGTGCGAAAGACGGAAGTTTCAAACTTAGTAATGGTGTTAAAGTTCATGGAAGATTGGGGTTTGATAAGGACGGGCAGGCGTTTATGCAATTTGGAGATGAGGGGAGGCCGCCTTCTGTGAATGGCGTTTCTATTTCACCAACGCCAATCTCTTCTAAAATAAAAATTAATATGTTCTTTGACGGACAGGAGCATGATGGGAGTTACATATCTGTTAATGACCAAAATTTAATTTTTTCTCTTGGTAAACAGGAAACTGCTTATGACCGCACTCATCTTCCTATTCAAATAGAGTCATCCTTTAATCAGAATAACCCTTATATTAAGGTTGATGCGTCAGATACTTTTGCGATAGGTATCGGGATGGAATCTAAGATAGAAATTGTGAACAGAGATTCTCAGGGTTTGATACCTAAGATTACTACAAATGGAGATTTTTCTGTTTATGAAGACAGCAAAGAAATTAGGTATAAGAAAGGCGATTTGTATATGCAAAGTTTTAGAGATGATACTAGGACAACATCACCTGTAGAGATTACTATGAACGACAAAAATGGGAATTTATTATTCAATGGAAACAGGGTTTTTGTAGATAATTTTAACAGGTTTGTGCTTTCTGCTCCGCCGGATGCGGAAGAGTTCGGAGATTTTCAGGATTTGCTAAATACAAAATTCTCGTCAAGAATAAGCTATAATTATCCAACTAAAGAAAGTGTTGAGAAACTTCTCGGTATTAAAATAAATTACTTGTCTGCTTATAATGAGCCACTACCAAAAGGTTATCTTGATACGACATTAGGAAGATTAAGAGATTATATGGAAACATTAACACCTGAAACAAGGACGGCTTTGAATGCTATTGGAGAAATTCAAATTGCAGATAGTTCATATTTTCGAAAAATTAGTGGAGATGACCCTTTTGCAATTTCTGCTATAGGACTCTTTCTTCCGAATGAAGACTATACTAAAAGTAAAATAATCTACAAAGTTGACAGAACTTCATTATTAGAATATGGGCTTTTTAGGCATGAAATGGCTCATTTATTTGCTGACTCTATAAAACGAAAAGACAATTCATTTGAACGACAATGGCGTAAAATTTATGGTATTAGTGGCTCACGTTTTGATCGGACTCTTAACTCATGGGAATATAAGGACAATTCTGATCCGGGTACACCAAAAAATGGATTTGTTACCCCTTATGGCGGGTCTTCTCTTCATGAAGATATTGCAACCTTTGTTGAGAATATGGGTAATCCCGAAATTTTTGCTTCAGTAGTAAATCCTTCAAGTCCTCAATATGATATTAGGTATAGACAAAAATTAGACATGTTACATCAATACAAATTTATTTCAGATGATGAATATAATAAAATTTTTGAGGTTGCGGGAATAAAATGAATAAAATAATTTTGCTTTTAATTTTTGCAATAACTTTTGTTAGTTTGGCTTCTGCAATTCAGGAGCCATTGGTTTATTACAAAATTAATTTAAATTATTCTTACGGAAATATTTCTGTTAATTCTGTTAATGTTGAACTTTCAGATAAGCAAATTGAAAATAATTTTGGGTTTTATATTGCTGAAATCGTGGATTATGAAGGAAATCTCTTGAATTTAACTTTCTTTGATGTGCCGAATGAAATTTTATGGGACGGAGTTGATCCTGAAACAGGCGAGATTGATAATGGCGGGCTTTTAGAGTTAAATGAAACAAATTTTGATATTTACATCCCATATTTTGAAAATGCAAAAGAGATTGTGATTTATGATGAAAACCTTATTGAATTAAGTAGATATGGTGTTGGGCAGTTTTCAAGAATTGACAGGAATGAAATTCTTGGAATCAGCGAAACTGAAACTCCAGAAGAAATAAGAACTGAAGAAAAGAAAACACCGACGGAAAATTTGACAGACAAAATTCAAAATTATTGGTGGGTTTTGGTTATAATTGCTGTTGGCTTGTTGGTTGTGCTTTTCTGGAGTGTAAGCAAGAAAAGATAATCATTAATAACAATTTTTAAAAACCAGGAATCACTGAATAAGTTATGAAAAAAAGAGGGGAATTATCATTCAGAAATAGCAATGCCAAAAAAAAAGACAAAAATCAGCGGGGGCAACTGACTATTTTTATTATTGTTGCAGTAATTCTTTTGGCGTTGATTTTGCTGATATATTTTTTCTTTCCGGGGATAATTACCAATCTGGGAATTACGCCACAAACTCCCGACGCATTCATTAAAAACTGCATGGAAGATGAGATAAACAATAATGTGGAACAGATTTCCGTGCAGGGAGGCAGCTTAAATCCGGAACATTACATTCTTTACAACAGCAAGAGGATAGAATATTTATGCTACACAAATGAATACTACAAAACCTGCGTGATGCAGCAACCGATGCTAAAATCGCATATTGAAAATGAAATAAAAAACAGCATTGAAGATGAAACCTCCAAATGTTTCATTTCGTTGAAAGAGAATTTTGAAAAACAAGGGTTTGAAGTAAACCTCGGAACAGGAGAAACTTCTGTTGAACTCTTGCCTAAAAGAATTGTTGTAACATTAAACAGAACTCTAACATTAACAAAGGGGGAATCGCAGAGATATGAAAAATTTGATATAATTTTGAACAATAATCTTTATGAATTGACAAGCATAGCCAATAGCATATTAAATTGGGAAGCCCGTTATGGAGACAGCGAAACAACAATGTACATGAACAGTTATCACTGGCTGAAAGCCGAGAAAAAGACGCAAATCGACGGAACAACGGTTTACATATTAACTGACAGCGATGACGGAAGCAAACTTCAGTTTGCCTCAAGGAGCGTTGCATGGCCTCCGGGATACGGGCTGAATGAGGTGGCAGCATGAAAAGAAAAGATTGGTTATTTTGGCTCTTAGCAATAATTTTAACACTTGGGATTATATTGTTAATTAAAATTTTAATTACAGGAGGAATAAAATGACAAAAACAGATTATTCTGACTTAATCTTAAAAATTATAATATTTTTATTGGCAGTTTTAGTTATTTATTGGGCTATGCAATTAATTTTTGGGGGTAGCCCAGAACTTAGCGAGTTCAATCTTGCGTTGATAGTATTAATAATTGGAATTTTATTTCAAAATTACAGAGAAATTGGAGAAATAAAAACAGAGGTAAAATATATTTCTCTAAATGTTAAAGAAAGTTTTGATAAAATAAAAGAAGATGTATCATCAATTAAAAAGAGTTTAAAGATTTAAATGAAAGGAATACTAACAAAAACAGACGACATAGAAAGGATAATGAACAAAAAAGTATTTTTTATTTTCGGAATGTTTTTGTTATTTGGAATTTTAATTATTTTAAATTCAGATAAAATTTCCGGCGTCGGCGAGGTTTCATATTGCTGTGAAAAAACAACCGAAGGAGCGTGGTGCCAGAATGTCAATGATGCTTCAAAGTGCAATGAAGATTTCAGGACAGTTCCGACATCGTGCGAGGCGACATCTTACTGCAAAATGGGAACATGCATTGATAACAGCGAGGGTGTTTGCATGGAGAACACCCCTGAAAGAGTTTGCAGTCAGGAAAAAGGAATTTGGCAGGAAGGAAAGCCGTATGAAATTCCGCAATGCCAGCTTGGATGCTGTTTAATCGGAGAGCAGGCGGCATTCACAACGCAGACGAGATGCAAAAAAATTTCTTCTTTGTACGGATTGGAAACAAATTACAGAGCAGATATAACCGACGAGGTGCAGTGCATTGAAAGCGCAACAGCCAATGTGAAAGGAGCGTGTGTTTTTGACAAGGATTTTGAGAAAACATGCAAATTCATAACAAAAAGAGAGTGCAGGGATATTGGAACAACTTCTGGAAATGAAACAGAATTTTACGACGGGTTTTTATGTTCTGCAGAACAATTGGGAACAAACTGCGGAGCAAGCAAAAAAACAACCTGTGTCGAGGAAAGAGACGAAGTTTATTTTGTTGACACCTGCGGAAACCTTGCAAATATCTACGACGCCGGCAAAGTTGATGAGCCTGCTTATTGGAACGAGGTTGTGTCTAAAGAAGAAAGCTGTTCCCTTAATCTGAAAAATAATGAAGCAAGCTGCGGGAGTTGCGATTATTATGCGGGAAGCACATGCAAATTGTATAAAGCAGAAGAAGACTCAACAAGACCCAAGTATGGAGATAACATTTGCAGGGATTTAAACTGCAAATATGACAATAATAACGACGGGAAAATCAGCAATGATGAAACATTCCAACACGGAGAAACATGGTGCGGGAATTCTCCGGGAGTTGATGAAAATCTTCCGGGAAGCAGGGATTTCAGACTTGTTTGCTATAACAATGAAATTACAATTGAGCCGTGCGCAGAATTCAGGCAGGAAATTTGCGTGCAATCAAACATTAGCAGTTTTAAAACCGCGGCGTGCAGAGTTAACAAATGGCAGGATTGCTCTTTGCAGGACAATGAAGCTGACTGCACAAATGAAGATTCAAGAGACTGCAAGTGGATTGTTGGAATAAGCATATTAAAAGACGAGAATGGAAATCCATTTGTGTTGAACAACGACGGCAATCTTGTAAGAAATAACGGCACTTCGCAACTTGTGAAAGATTCAAATGGAAAATATATACAGGCATCATGCGCTCCAAAATATGCTCCTGGATTTGATTTCTGGAACAGCGAGGGAGATGCACAAACATCCTGCGCTTTTGCAAATTCCATGTGCATTATAACATACGACAGAAGTATTAGCGAAGCAACATCGGGCAAGCCGAGAAAACCAACAGAAAATCTTGAATGCCTTCCTGGAGGTTCGTGGCAAAGTAATCTAACAAATTTATGCGTTTCATTTGGAGATTGCGGAGTTAAGAAAAATTATCTTGATTTCGATGGAAGCAACAATTGGGAAGATAGTTTCTCTGGAGAAGGATATGACAGTTAAAAAATTTTAGAAAAAGAAAATGAAAAATAAGATAACGCTTATAAAATTGAAGCTGGAATCAAAGATTCCGCAAACACCTTTATGTCAAACATAAAATTGAAAGGAGGAAAAGTTTAAAAGTCTTAAGGGACAGAAAAGACTATGGGGCAAATAACCTTGGACACTGTGCACAAAGATTTGGAATCGTTGAAAGAGGCAGTCGTGTCCATGCAGGAGACTCTCTCTGATTGTTTCTTGAGTGCTGAAGAAGAGGAAAATCTTGAAATGGGTTTGAAAGAATTGGAAGAAAGCAAAACCACTTCTCTTAAAGACTTAGAACGCAATAAAAGAAAGGTTAGAAATTGAGTTTTCTAGTATTTCCAAAAAATTTCTAAACAAATGCGACGATAACCTTTATAACAGAATTATGGACAAAATTAAATCATTATCTCTTGAACCTTTTCCTTCAGACGCTGTAAGAATTATTAACCGAAGAGAAAAAGTCTTTAGAGCGAGGGTAGGGGATTACAAAATAATATACGCTGTTCTTAAAGAAAAAAATTTAATTTTTATTTCAGAAGTAAATAAAAGAAGCAAGGTATACAAATAACAAAGAAATATGAAAAATAACAAAAGAGGTTTTATAAAAACAGCGTCGCTGTCGCAGATTTTTCTTCTTGTAATCAGCATTGTCGCATTTTCTTACGCAATCGGAAGCGAAGTGAAGGAAGTGAGCGGAAGACTTGCCGTAGGAAGTGGTAGTACTTTTAGTAGTACAGCTTTCCCGTCAGGAAAAGTGTTAGTAACAGATAGAGATTTAACGATTAATGATGTGTTTTATCCTCGAGGAGCTGTCGTAGCTAGAAACGATGTGGATATGGCAAGACTGGGCTCTACGCTAATACCTCAAGATTTATCTTTTGTGGATATAACAGGAGCAGCTCCTGCACCAGCAGCAGTACCGATACCACCAGGAGAGGGAGGGGGAACTGGAGCAGCAGGGGAAGGAGGAGCGGGAACAACAACACCAGCAGCCCCTGGTGGAACTGGAACAACAGCTTCGGATACAGCAGCGAAAGCAGCGGCGGATAAGTTAGTAGCAGATACAGCAGCGAAAGCAGCGGCGGATAAGTTAGTAGCAGATACAGCAGCGAAAG
>JBBSYQ010000011.1:0-750 GCA_038045145.1 Nanobdellota archaeon | reverse complement strand
CAGCGGCTGCATTAGCAGCAAGAGAAGCTGCTAAAAAAGCTGCCCTTGGAGATGCCCTTACATGGGTAGCATGGGTTAGCATTATAGTAAGCTTGATTGGAGTTTTAGCGGCTAATAATGGAAAAATGACTACTGCTCAAGCAAGCAATCTTGCTCTCGGAGCATCAGTTGGAACTCTTGTTGGAAGATGGGCGGTTGGATATTATGGATGGTCTGGACCAGTTGGTTGGGCAATAGGCGCGGTTATAACTTATATTGTATATGCACAACTCTTTGACGATAAAACTCAAAAACAAGTTACATTTGAATGCCTTCCGTGGCAAGCTCCTATCGGTGGAAAGAGTTGTGAAGAGTGCAACAAGCAGGGATTTCCGTGCAGCGAATATCAGTGCAAAAGTCTTGGACAGGGATGCGAGTTGTTGAATAAAGGAACGAGCGAAGAAATATGCACGTTTGTAAACAGGAATGATGTAGAGCCGCCTGTAATAAGAACATGGGAAAACGCACTGCTTTTTGGTTATAAGTACACCCCTGATGATACAATTTCTCCCCCTGATAGAGGAGTTAAAATAATAAATACAAACTCTCCCGACGGATGCATTCCTGCATTCACTCCTTTAACATTTGGAATAAGCACCAACGAGCCCGCGTCATGCAAAATTGATGTTGCAGGAAAAAATTCATATGAGAACATGAGTTATTTCTTCGGGGGAACTACTTTATCAATATACAACCATAATCAAACAATGT
>JBBSYQ010000010.1:0-7831 GCA_038045145.1 Nanobdellota archaeon | reverse complement strand
GTGTTTTATTTCTTCCAAGGTGAAATTAGAAATGTTCATTGCTTTTAATCTCTCGGCAATTATCTGTCTTGCCTCGTCAGGAAGAACTTTTAATTTATGTTTTTCCCCGTCGGAAGTTGTTGCTTCCAAATCAGAAGATTCATTGTTCTCGTCAAGTTCTAATTCTGTTTCAAGTTCCAAATCTTCTCTGCCTTCTATCTTGACTTTCCTCTTTCCGTCTTCCTCTATGATAACAATTTTTATTTCACTTTCACTGCCGTCGGCATTTTTGATTTTTCTGATAATTGTTATTTTTAATTTTCCGTCTTCTGTTTCAACTCTTCTTTCAACCTCAACTTTTCTCCCATTTTCCCTGAACTCTTTTTTGAATTCATGTCTTTTTGTTACCCTTTCCTCATCTTCATCGTCTTCTGTATCATTCTCATCATTATTAAACTCCCCTGAATCATCATCTCTTTCATTGTCGTCAGAATCGTCAGAATCATCGTCGTCTGCCGCAGAACCTGTAATTTGATTTTGATTTTTTTCCTGGTCGTTATTTTTTGCGATAGCCAACGGCATAACAGTGTATCCAAAAATTATGAAACATAAAAATATCATCAGCAATATTTTTTTCATATTTTATCCATGTTTTTTTCATTTATAAAAGTTTTTATGAGCCCGCACGGATTTGAACCGTGGACCCCTGCCTCACTTAGAGTAAAACCTCTGCGGGTTTTTACGAATCCAGCAACCAGTACTGGGCTTCGCGTCCAGTGAGATATAACCCTAACGAAATCTTGCATTTCAGTGTTGGATTACGCTCCTATAAGAGCAGTGCTCTAACCCGGCTGAGCTACGGGCTCATTGATGACACTTTAGTGGTGTCAATTCACGAAAATTCGTTAGAATTTTCAGTGTCGACGGAATCTTTATTCCAGTCTTATTAATATGAAATCTGAAGATATTTAAAAGTTGTTAGTCTGGAGAGTGTTAAGTTTTAGGGAGTTATAGCGTTTTTCTCCTCTCCTGTTAAGTGTCGGGAGTTTTGATGTTTAATTCCATTCAATAACATAGTTTCCCAAGCATTTCCATTAACACCAATGCCGACTTTCTCCGCAGGAGTTAATTTATCTCTTGCGTTTTTTCTTACGAAATTATGGAAAACTTTGAAACCATCTTGATAAGTCTGAACTTCTGTAATTCCACGCCTTATTTTCTGAAACTCTTTTTGATGGCTATGATGACTTTCTATTGCATTATTATTAATTTTTTTTCTATGTCCTTTGATTGATGTAAATTTAACTTTCCGTTCTCTGCCCCAATTCCTAAATGTCTTTCTGCAACCATCTTCATATCCTTTGTAACCATCAACTATTATCTGAAATGGAATTTTACCATTCTGTTTATATGCTTCTGTAAAAACTTTTTGTGCGTCTTCCGATTTTCTGCTTCTCCCCGAATTGATTGAAGCGAGTAAAAACTTCGTCTTGTTGTCAATCACATTCCAAACATAATCGTAGTTCGTATGTTCTTCATTCTTTCCACGCTTCGTTAAAATCAAAGTTTCGTCAGCATTCCAAACTCCTTTTATCTTTGGCTGAATTGTTTTTGAGTATTTTTCCATAACTTCTGAAAATCTTAAAACCCATTCTCTAATTGTAACGTGAGAAATTTTTAAGCCATAAAAACTTTGGAATTGTGCGGATATATCTCTGTAAGACAAGCCACGATAATAACAATCCATAGCAAGACAAACTAACTTTTCATTTCCTTTAATGTTTTTTATCGGCGATAAGACAAATCTCTTTTTACAATCTCGGCACTCGTATCTTTGCTTTGTGCCTATTTTGGTTTTTCTTATTCCTGACTTAATCAGATTTTCAGAACTACATTCAGGGCATAAATCCTTTTGAGGTTGCTCTATGATTAAACTTATTTCCTTTTCTACCTGTGGCTCAATTTCATATTTCTGTTTAACTCTTTGAAATAAAATAATTGCTTTGATATGCTTACAATATAGATTTTTTCCACGACATCTTAATTCAAAATCTTTGCACTCGCAACTATAAGCGTCTATGTGGGTTACTTTGTATTTTTTATCTGAAAATTCAGATGGAACTAAATAGGTAAATTCATCAAGAGTTTCAGGGCTTCCTTTTTCAAGTATTAATTTTGCTCGTTGCTCTCTCGTGTTTGAGAATTGCTTAATATCTGTTGTTTCCATATAATACTATAATACTGATAGTATTTAAACATTATGGTTGTTGAGTAGTATATAATACTGAATATAAATGTTTATAAAGCAATACTACTATAATTCTCTATGGAAAGGAAGACAACGAGCATTAAGGTTAGTCCGCAGTTATGGGAAGATGTTAAGATATTCTGCATAAGGCAGAAGATAGATATTTCTGATTGGTTAGAAGAAATTATTAAGAAAGAGTTGAAGAAATCTAAGTGATTAATTTTTAACTAATGTGGACTCAAAATTATTAAATAAATTATCAACTTCTTTGTTAAGAAATAATGTTTTTTCTTCTATTTTATCTACTAATATTTTAAAATTATTTATCGTTGTTTTATCTTCTTTTAATATTACTATTTTCTTTAATTGATTTGGATTTATGTTATAGCCCGTTGAACCCGTTTTTAAATAGAAAATTTGTAATTTTCCAAAATCTGAATTTAGATAATAAAGTATATGCTCTGGGTTTTCTACCCTAAATCTTAAAATATAAGAACCAAAAGTAGATTTTCTTTCGCTCTTAAAAATAGCACACACTCCAACATTCCTACTTCTTGAGATTAATAAATCATCTTCTTTCAATAACTTTTCTTTTGGAGAATCATTCAAAAATCTAACTCCGTCAAAATTAACCTTTCCAAGAGGAGTTAAATTTTCAATGTTGATGAATGGGATTTTTCCTTTCTCCTTTCCATAATCATTAAGTCCATATTCAAAATCTTGAGTAAGCAAATCATTCAATAAAGAATTATCATGCTTTTTGATAAAATTTATTGCAGTTTTTATTTCAGGATTATTAGCAGTAAAATCAATTCTTTCTTCCATTTCTTCAGCAAGAACAGAATAAAAATTTATCTTTTTAACTTCTTTCATTTTAACATTTTTCCATATTTTGCTTTGTTCGGAATATTTATATTTTTCATCAAATAACTCTTTTCTCTTAATATCAATTTGTTTATATTTTTCATCAATTTTTTCTAATATTTTTAACTGCTCTTTTGGTTTTGGTAATGGAATTAATACCCTTTTAATATCATCAATAGGTATTCTGGCTCTGCTTGGGGTTAATCCAGAAATTTTGCTTAACATTTGTTTTTTTGCAAACTTTGTTTTCAAAAATAATGCTAAAAATTGAGGATAGATAAATAAATCGTTTGATTCTTCAAATTTACTATACATAGCATAAAATTCTGTTGAGCCAATAAGAAAGTTATTATTTTTATTTTTTGGAACAACAGCAACTCTATTTTTTCGTGGATTTATTCTTGATATTACTACATCATTTTCCTTAATCATTAATTTTTGGCTTAATATTTTAACTCCAATTATTTCTCTATATTTTGTTCTTATTATTTTTAGAGGTATATCCAAAACTCCTATGAGATTAAATTTTTTAATTGGGTCTTTAGATGGTTCAATTTTATCTTCTCTAAAATTTACAATATCTCCTAATTTAAAAGCAGTAAATTTTGTAGGGGAGAGATTTATTGTTAAATTATTTTTAAAATCTAATTTTTCATCTTCATTAAGAAATTTAAAGTAAAGAGATGTTTCATCATTCTTCATCAAACCAATCCTCCTTAAAACCTAAAGATTGAAATTTATTTTTGTCAAATTGATTTCCCCTATAAGATTTTTTAACTATTTCTTTAAATTCAAAATATTTTCTCAAAACATCTTTATTTTTCTGATTTATCAAATGATTATCACAAGCCCTTCCCTTAGTATCTTTTCCAACCTTTGAAGCATGGGCGTAAAAAGTAGGTTCTTGCTGTTTGGCGTCAGGGTCTTCTTTTTTTATTAAATAAAGTATAGAGGTTTTTGCGGGAGTTTTAGAAACAGGAACAAATGTATCTTGAGTTAAGGAGATAATTGCTTTAATATAAAAATTTCTTTTTATAAAATCTCTGACATTTTTGTAATCATCTGTATTCAAAACACCCTCGTCAATAATAGTTATGAATTTTCCACCCCTCCATTCAGGCAACTCATCACTATCTCTTTCTACGTTTAAATAATAATAACAGGCGTTTATGAATAATGCACCGCCCTTCATTTGATTACCTGTTGATTCAAGTTCTTCTCTCCCATTTTCTTTATCTGCCTCTAATTTTGCTATCTCTTTTGAAATTTCTCTTTCCTTTTCTTCACCTCTTGTATTTTCTAATCTCACTTTTAATCTCTTAATTTTTTCATCAGTTATACTTTTTTTGGGAATAACTGACATTCTTTTTGTTCTAAAATCTTCATCATAAGAAGGTAATCTATAATTTAAATCTCCAAGTGGGGGATTTGTTAATATCACATCAAATTTTCCATCAAATTCATCAAGTTTTAATCCATCTCTCGCAAAAACATTTGTCTTTCCATCGCCATGAATGTACATATTCATTTTTGCTAATTTTGAAACAACAGGGTCATCATCAGAACCATAAAGATTATTGTGTTTAATATTATCTATCAAATCCGTTTCATTTCTCTTTCCTTCGGCTTTTTTTATCATTTCTTCCATGCTATAAGTTAAGAACCTTCCCGTTCCACAGGCAGGGTCTAAAACAATATCGTCTTCATGAAGTTCTGCTAATTTAACCATAAAATTAACAACATTTTCAGGAGTGAAAAATTGTCCCGCTTTTGTATCTTTTCCCGATAACTGCCCCAAAACTTCATAAGCAGCACCAAGCCCGTCAATTTTAGTGGTATAGAAATGATATTGTTCAAATTGTTCAATAAAATGTTCTATAACAAAATCATCTTCTAATCGTTCAGACAACATATCTGATTCAGTAAATAATTTACATTTCTTTAATTCCCTATCGTTTTTTATGTTATTGAATAATTCATGAACAGCATTTTCTTTATTATTAATTGCTTCTTGATATTCTTTAAAACCTTCAAAGGTAAATCTATTTTTTCCTCGCCCTTCACTTTGTCTTTTTTCTTCATAGAGTTTTATGAAAACCAAATAGATAACATTCATTATTGCTCTCGTAGTTAATGCTATTCTATATTCTCTTAATCTATTCTCTAATGTCTTAAATCCGCTTATTAATTCTTTAACAATTTTTTCATGTTTATTTTCTTCAAACTCATTTATATCTTCTATTAGTTCCGTATCATCAGGAAATAATTTTTGAACAAAATATCTTAATACAGATTCATCATCAACAAATTCTCTATGGTATTGGAATAATGAAATAATCTCCTCTTTTTTGTAGAAATCTTTTGTTGTCTCAATTAACTTATTAATAAATATTTCAAATGTGGAAAAATTAATTGCTATTATTTTCATATCTTCTTTATCATGAAAAATAAAATTGGAATCTTTTATCGAATTAAAAGTTCTATAATATGTTTCTGGAGAGATGAACCACATAAAACATTTTTTAGTTGGATTTTCTCTTTTTGTTTTTAGAAGATGGTCTTTTATTGATTGGTATTCTCTATCTTGTGAAGATTTTTTTGTTTTTGTAACTTCTACATTAATATGTATATGATTATCCCACATTTCTATATCTGATTTTCCGCCTGAAGTATTAGAGATTTCTGTTCCGTTATGCTTAACTTCAAAACCTCTTTTCTCAAATGCTTTTTTTAAGTCTTTAGTAATCTCTTGTTCTAATTCTGTTCTGGGATTTAAATTGTCATATTTGGACATAACAATAAATAGAAACTTCCTTTTTAGATTTTGCCTTCCCACGTCGTAACTTAAGAATAGAAAATCTCATCTAAAAATTTCCACAATAATAATTTATAAAGACATCTGTTATATTTTTTTATGGGTATGGAAAGAAGCAAATTAGTTGATAAAAGTGTTTACATTAAATGGTATAATCTCGCAAAGAATGAAATTAAGAATTTTGACTTAATTCCCGACAGAACTAAAGAAGAAATTTTTGACTTGATAAGCAGAGAAAATTGGCTCTTGTTTGGATTAAAAAATGAGAACAAAGAGATAGCAACCCAAAAACCAGAACCAAATGTTTTTTTTGATGTTTTAAGTAAAGGGGGAAATTTAACAGGTTTCGGAAGATTGGGATTAACTTTCAATAATCTCGGTGCTTATAATCGGTTTAAGACAATAATGAGGGGAATAAACAAAGAATTAAAAGAGAAAATAACAAAAGAACTTTTATCTTTAAAATATTCTTGGGATATCAAATTAGACAGAAAAATAAAAAGATATAATTATGCTCAAACGCCAGAATATCATGAAGAAGGAAAATGGAATTCTAATAATATCAATGAAACTATTATTGATGAAATTATCCAGAAGGCAAATAATATTAGAGAACAGGGGATAAAGCACAGAGAAGATATAAGAGCAAAATCTGGAAATCCCAAAAAATTCTATATTGAAACTCCAACAATAAACCTTATGGAAGCAGATTTTAAATTGAATGAAGAAGAATTTAGGGACAGAATTGTGGAGATTTTTAAGATACTTTCATTATGTCTTAATGTTAAAAGTGATGTAGAGGTAAATAAGATTATTCGTGAAAAGATTAAGAGATTGAAGATTTTGAAAGATAAAGAAAAAATCCTAATTGAAGAAATACCTAAAAAGGAAAAATTAATAGGGATAACTAAAGGATTTACGGAAGAAAATCTAATCAAAGATAAAGCCGAACTTGAAGGGATTAAAAGAGAGATTGAGAGTTTAGAAAACGAAATAGAAGATTAACTCCCGCCCCTTAACACCTTATTCATCTCCCGAAAACTTAACACCCTCGTTAGTCTGGCTCATTTTGTTTAGATAATCTCTGCTCGTTAAAACTCGCAGATTAGTTGCTCCGCTAAAAAGTTTTAATGCAATAAATCTAGTAACTAATTTTTCCAGCGAATAAGTTTAATTATCTCTTTTCACTAACAATTTAATCAGCGAGAATTCTTGACTAAGTCTGAATTTGAGCCAGCGAATTATCGAGAGAGTTTTATGAGCGAGACCTTATAAGAAGTTTTAAAAATTGAAATTGTCCAGTTATAAAATAAAAGCCCCGATAGTCTAGAGGCCAAGGACGCATCCCTTTCAAACGATAACGAAGTTAGCGTTTGACGAGGAACTTTAATGTTCCGATTCAAATGGAAAAGCAAGTTGACATGAAGCACGGATGTGACCCGGGTTCGAATCCCGGTCGGGGCGTTTTTCTCCACAAACATTTAAAAACCTCTACAATATCTGATATCAAGGAAAAATATCTATCACAGATTATTTTCACATTCACAATCAATTTATTTTAAGCATCGTGCTTTTAGTAGCATAGTAAATGTAAGTAAAACTAAGGATATTTTTCTATAATTTCCATACGGAAATTTGCAATTAAATAAAATTAATTAACAATGGCAAAAATAAGTCCGGTATCAATAAAATATATGATTGTTGCTGGCTTCGCCGCTGAAGGACCAATTGAGAAACCTGATGTTATTGGAGCTATTTTTGGTCAAACTGAAGGATTACTTGGAACTGAATTGGAAATGAGAGAGTTACAGAAAGAAGGTAAGATAGGAAGAATAGAAGTTGATTTGAGTACTGTTGATGGTAGAACTGTTGGTGAAATTAAGTTGCCTAGTGCATTGGATAAATCTGAAACTACTATTATTGCT
>JBBSYQ010000009.1:0-25239 GCA_038045145.1 Nanobdellota archaeon | reverse complement strand
AGCAGAGAGTGTTTGACGAGAGAACAAGAGAGGTTACAGAAAGAAAACTTTTGCAGGCAGTTGAAAGAAGCCATGAAATTAATCCCAACGGGAACATTCCTGTTACATTCCACACAACACAATCTTTACCTGGAACAAGATATGAAAGAACAGAAGAGGGAATTGTAAAAGAATTCATGCCTGTTGTAAATCAGGAAACAGGGCAACTCAATATTGTAAGAAGAGAAACACAACATTATCCACATCCGATGCATGAAGAAAAGGGCGAAATTGTTCCCCTTGAAAAAGGCAAGACTTACGAAGTTGAAGAGCGGTTAAAAATTATGAATGAATCTGAATGGGACAATGCGTTGGCACAAATTGAATTCCAGAGGGAAAATGCGCAGAGAATTTTAAAAGACATTCATCCGATTTTTATAAACAGGTATATTGAATACAGAACCCTGCCTCGGGATAAAATTAAAATGTCTGCAGAAGAATTTCAAGAAGTACAAAGGATTATTTCTGCCGCGGAATATCTGAAACAGGCGGAGATGAGCGCTTCTGCTCTTTTCAACAAGGCTTACAAAGTAAGTGAAAAAGACGAGGGAAAAAAGGAAGAATTAAACACCCTCTCAAAACATTACAGCGAAATGCTTGGATTTAATGAAAAGGGGGAAATGAAAAAAGAAAAGATAGCAGAGTATCACAATCCACTGGTGCAAGCACAGGCATTATTATCCTTAACCGAAGGACTTGGGCAAATACATCCGGAAATTTGGAAACCGGCGGAAGATTTTGCACTTGAAAAAACAGCGCAAAGTTACGGGAATGTTGCGTTCAATGCGTGGAAAAAATTCGGCTGGAAAAAAGAGAAAGACACGACTCCGTTGGTGTTGATTGAAAACCCGCCGGCAGGAGGAGGTTTGTCGAGAGGCGAGGATTTGAAAAAATTAGTGCAGGAATCAAGGAAGAGATTTGTTGATAATGCCGTCGGTGAAAAATTAATGTCAAAAGGAGAGGCGGAAAAAGAGGCGGAAAAACTTATCGGCGTTACATGGGACGTGGGACACATCAATCAATTAAGGCAGTTTGGATTTACGGGCAAGGACATAATCAAAGAAGCTGAAGAGGTTGCGCCGTATCTTAAGCACATGCACCTTTCTGATAATTTCGGAATGGAAAATATTGAGATGCCGATGGGAATGGGCAATGTTGATTTCAAGGAAGTAATGGAGGCGCTGAAGAAAAAAGGCGCGAAAACAGAAGATGTTAGAAAAATCGTCGAAGCTGCGCACTGGTGGCAGTTTTTCCAGTCAAATCCAGTGGGACCGACGCTGGAAGCATTGGGAACTCCGTTATATTCAACGAAAGGACCTTACTGGAATCAGATTGCGGGATTTCAGCAGGGGTATTTTGGGGGATATGGAATGATGCTGCCTCAAATAAATTATGAATCATTTGGAACAGGATTTTCAAATCTTCCGTCGGAACTTGGCGGACAAAGAGTTGGCGGGCAGAGAAGCCGAATGGGCGGCGCGCCGATGGAATAAAAATTAAAATGGCAAGAAATAAAAAACAAAAAATAAATCCCGATAACATAATTAATTCTGCAATTCAAGAAGGAATTTCAGCAATAGTGGAACATCACCCGAGATTTGCGGAGTTTCAAAGTTATATTGCGAAACACATAGACAGAAAAAAGTTGAGAGGGAAAATAAATGAAATTTACGAAGGGATAGAAAGCGAAGATTTAAGTGATGAACAAAAGGCGAGATGTGTACATAAAGAGATTGCAGATTATATCGCAACCGGCGCTGCTTTTGATGAAACAGGGCAAAAAGTTATTTTAAGAAAAGGGCTTGAAGAAAAAGCTAAAAAAGAAGGAATTTTAAATTTCTTCTCGAGAAGAAGAGCCAGACAAGGATTGGAAGGTGAAAAATATTTAGACAATACTCTTGGAGCATTTCAAGATTTGTATGACTTATTTAAGAGCGGAGATTACGCACAAAGAATGCCTGAACTTAGAGAGGCAGTAACATCACTTAATGATATGAATTTCTTAAATCCTGCACTGGATATTTTGAGACATAACAACATGATTGATGAAGGAAGGTACAGGAGTTTAAAGAAAGAAGTTATGGATAGAACTCGGAAAGAATCTGAAAGAGTTAGTTATGGAATAGAAAAATATCTGACTCCGCAAAAACTTGCAGCTTCAATCTTCGGAATTTTTGGAATTGGACTTTTAGTTTCTTCTGGAATGAAAATCACGGGAAATGTTATCGGGAATGTTAATGCAAATCTTCCCGGAACTTTAGCAGGAATAATATTGCTGGTTGTATCACTAATTTTATTTTTAACTTCAAAAAAGAAGTTTTAAAAACTAAAATATGTTTTGTAATATATATAATAAAACAAAGAGGTGAAAAATAAAAATTCAGAAAAATTTTAATAATGGATTCAGACAAAAAATTTCTTGTAGGACTTGAAAAAGACTTGAAAAAACTTGGTGGAAATGAAGTTGGAATAAGAGCAAGCAGAGCAGAGCCAAGAAGAATAAACTTCGGAGAGAGAAGAATCGTAAGAAGGAAAAAAAAGATTGCGGAAAAAGTTCCTGATAAAAAAATTCTTGCAGGGAAAGAAAAACTCTTGGGAAAAAAACTTAGTGCAAAAAATATCCCCACGCTGAATCTTAAAACAGAGCGCGACATTGCGATGGACTTTGCGACAAAAATTTACCAGAGATTCAACAAAATTGTGAAATCAATAATCCTCTTCGGTTCGGCTGCAAAAAAAACGATGGAAAGGGGCTCTGACATTGATGTTATGGTAATAATTGACGACGCGACAATTGTCTGGGACCAGGAACTTGTTGCATGGTATCGGGAAGAACTTGAAAAAATCGTGAGAGTGAATCCGTACAGGCAAAGCCTGCATATAAACACGATAAAACTGACGTCGTGGTGGAATGACTTACTACGCGGAGATCCTGTTGTTGTGAATATTCTTAGGGACGGCGAATCGCTGATTGATTTCGGCGGATTTTTTGAGCCGCTGAAATTTCTCCTGCTTAACGGAAAAATAAAATCAACCCCCGAAGCAATTTACAGCCTTCTTGAAAGAGCGCCGCAGCATATTATGAGAAGCAAGGCGGCGGAGTTGAGTTGTATCGAGGGAGTTTACTGGACAATGGTTGACGCGTCACAGGCGGCACTGATAGCCGCGAACATTCAGCCCTCATCTCCGGAAAATATTGCTGTTGACTTGAAGGAAAATTTTGTCAATACAGGAAAGCTGAAAATAAAATATGTTTTATGGTACAGGGATTTGCTGGTGTTGCACAAAAAAATACTTCACAGAGAAATAACAGACTTGAAAGGTGTTGAAATCGACGACTGGCAGGAAAAAGCAGAGGAATTCTTGAGAACAATGGCAGAACTTGTGAACAGGATTATTGACGAAAGAGAGAAGATGTAAATGAATTTAAAGTTAAAGAACAAAACAGCTTTGTTTAGAAAATCCTTTTCCATTAACACATTTTAAACATATTACGTTCACGATTGATATAATACTAATTGAAAATTTAAATTAATCCGAGTGTGGCCGACGGCGAGGCAATCTAAACAATTCTCTTCAGAACTAAAGAGGTTAATAAAAAATTAAAATATTCTTGCGGATTTTACCAAATTAATTTTAGGAAGAGATTTTTATCTAAAAAATTAAGCTGTTTTCTTCTGTTCCGCCGCCTGTTTTAGGCTCTCTGCAAATCCCTTGAACATTTTCTCGTTTGCTCTTTTAACAGCCGCGGGTTTTAGAGATTCAAGTTTTGCATTCTCCAAAGCCTGTATGAAAGTAATAACATTTGTGTATTCTTCAAGAGTGCTTTGCGCACTTTTTAGGTCTTCGTCTTTCCATTCATGAAGCCCTTTTTTTGCTCCATCAAGAACATACCTTGCCTGTTGGATTTTTCCAGATAGTTCTCCAAATTTTTCACCAGAGTATTTTGTAATTTCTCCTTTTACTCTTGCATATTCTTCTCCCTGCAAGTATCCTCCCAATACAACATTGTAATAATCTGCGAGTTCGCCGACGCTGCATTCTGCACGCGCCCTATTACGAAGTCCTGAATAAATTTCAACAGCTTTTTTAAGCCCGCCTTCTTTTGAACGGGAGAAATCCACTTCTGCTTTAGTGCCCTTGTCCAATCTCAACTGCTCATCCAATAACTCAAGCGCCGAATTTGCAAGAGCAGGATTTTCCGGTTCAAACAGAGTTGCCGCCAATGAACCAAATTCATATCTTGCTAAAACCTCAAGTCTTCCAGCTTTTTCCTGTTGCGAATTTTGATTTTTTTCAGTCATTTTATTTTAAATTATTTGCTCAAAAGATTTAATACTTTTTGTCTTTCCTGTTTTTCGGATTCCAATCTTTGTAATCCTCTCTTTTCAAGAATTTTATTAATGTCTTGGAGATATCTATCAAATTGTTCTTGCCCAACACTCATAATATCCTTATCATTTCTTGTATAAAAATTACCCATCACGGATAAACTAGCTAATCTTCCGCCAAATGAATCATAGCTTATTTCTGTTCCGTTCGGCTTTGTTACAAATAAATAGGTGTCTATTTCTTTGACCTGTTTATAATCGTTAGGACCAATATCACACATAAGAACATTATCCCCATGAATTTCTCCCTTAAAAGAAATTCCAACTTTTTTATTCGGATGTCTGGAACGAACTTCAGGAGGCATATTACAAAGTTCTCTGGGGGCTAACAAAGATATCGTTTCAGGATGTTCCACGAGGTATGTTGGATTTAAGAAATCAGGCAAAGGTTCTCGAGGTGAATTGACATTTCCTTCAGAGCAACCTGCCAAAGTTCCAAATACTGCTGCCACTTTTCCAAAATCTTTTATTGTATTCATTAAACTTTTCATAACAAATCAAGAAAATTGAACTTTATAAATCTTTCTACTTGTTACTACTAAAGAGTTTAGTTATTTAAAAAGAATGGCTTGTCGCATCCATATCAAAAGGAATATCCTTGTTCTCATAAATAATATTATCATCTGTGTCTTTTATTAATCTCACTATACTCCTCTTTCCATTATGCTCTAACTTATCCCAGTAAACAATATGAAACGACCGCTCACTTGTACCGATGTAAAAAAATTTTTGACATGGGGGAAATCTTAAAACCGCCCTCTCTATTCGGGACTTATTTTGGTCTAAATAATGAACTTCAATTGCCTTACCGACGTGTCTTTCCAATTCTTCCAGAGGATATTTTGCGTCGTCCTTGAGAAGACTATCTTTATTTTTCTTTCTTGAAAACATATCAAAACAAAAAATTGCGATTTATAAATTTCTGTATAGTTAAGATTTTGTTTGATAAATTCCAAAATTATTAAACAAAGTTGAAATCAATACAATCATTTACCTCGCTGCGTTCGGATTAATTTAAATTATTAATGTAAAACCCACAATATTTTTTAATTAATATTCTCTGTAAATAGTGAATGAAATGAACCATTTTATTTAGAAACGAAGTTAAACCTTAATTGCTTTTTAAACAATCTCATATTTAAGAAGCAGGTTTCATCTCTTCCGACTCAATTCTTGTCCTGCACGGAAGCTTTGACTTAATCTGGTGAAACATTTTTCTGACGAGCTGGGTTGCTTTTTGATTTGGAACTGCAACAAAAAAAATTCTCTCGCCTTTTTTTAACAGTGCCGCCTTTCCCGACGATTTCCCGAATGATAACTGCATTCCTGTTGACATTCTGTCTGAACCTGCTCCAGTAAGCATCTTATTCTCCCTCTGAATATGATGGGGAAACGGGATAACACGGAAATAATATTGTCCTGCAAGTTCATTGTCGAGTTTTTTGTTGATGAACTGCCTGCACGCCTCGAGGGCATTGTGCCTTATCTGAATGTTTTCAATTGTAACCAAAGTCAGACTATACGGAAATTTTCCCGCCCTGAAATGCGGCTCGTTGCCCATTGAAAATTTTACAATCTTCTGCGGCGGAACGGTTTTTATAAAAGATTTTCCCTTTTTCTTGCTTATTCTCGTGTAAGGAACAACCTTCATCTTTGAATACGACGCTGCTTTTCTTAATGCCATTTTATGCTGCAACCTCTAGTTTATTTCTATCAAAAATTCCACCCAAAAATTTTCTATCAATTTCGATATCAAGTGACTTTCGCCTTCTTTCCCTACTACCAATCATTAGTGGTAAAATAGATTTTATGCTTATCGAAGGGATATATCTATCTCCAATATATAACCTAGAATCTTTAAAACTTAGTTTAGAAACAATTGCCCCCTCCCGGGAAAAATCACCTTCACAATGAATTATCACATCTCTACCTATGTATTTATTCAACTGAGGAAATTTTGAATAATCAGCGTTCATTTTATCTCAACCTCCGTCGTTATTGCCTGTCCCGGAAGACCTTTCTCAAAAATCGCGCGCACAACGCCTTTGTTTCCGTGAGGAGCGGCGATTTTTCCGTGAATTACTTTTTTTAATTTTCCCGGCGAAACCCATTCAACGCTTTTGCCGACGAACTTCTCAGCTTCCTTTCTTGTTTTCACGTCGGGAATTTCAATTAGAAAATGCTTCTCGTGAATCGTATGCCTTCCTCTTCGGAATTGAATAACTTTGGCTTTCATGTAATATCTACGATAAAATTAGTTTTTAAAAGTTGCTTTTTGAATAAATGTTAAATAAGTCTATTTAATCTGTTCATCCATTGGTCTGCATAATCCAGAAAGAATTATAAAAATAATCGCAAAAAGGAGTATAAGCCAATTATTAGAACCACCAAATGTATTAAAAATAAATATTGCTAAAAGAGCAGAACCAGTCATTAAGGGGATATTATAATTTAGGAAATTTAAATTATTTATTAAATAACCCGAAGAAAGGTTTTTCTTTTTCATTATAGATTCTTCATCACTTAAATGTTTTTGTTAAATTTTCACAGCAAAATTTCAAAATCGCCAAGTTCTTTTTTCACAAATTCAAAAATCCGAGGATTAATCTCAACCGCTTTTCCTTTGCTTTCCTCAACAGCTTTTGAAAGTTCATTCATGTCAGAGTTTTCAATTTTGTCCGTTATTTTTTTTATCAAATTTCCGTTAATCAAAAAACTTTTATTATTGCACACAAGAAGCTCTGCGGTTTTTTCCTTTCCTTCCGCGTTATATTTTATTCTTATTCTTGTCTTCTCGACGGCAACCATATCTTTCCTCTGCGAATAATCAATCAGATCGTTAATCAAAATTGCCGCTTCCTTCCTTGCGTCATCAACCTTGTGCGGATTTAATTTTCCTTTTTTGAATTCTGCTTTTGCGATGATGATGTTTTTGAGTATTTTTACCGATTGCTGCGGCATTTTTCCTTTTTTGACAAGCTCTTCTTCAAATTCGTCAATAAGTTTTTGCTGCGATTTTTTGCCGAAAATTGTTTCCAAAAGTCCGAAGACATCCTTGTAAATTTGTTCGATTGTTTTTTCCTGCATTCTTTTTTCAATCTGCTCCCTCAATTCTTTTAATCTTTTAAGATAATCTTCAGTATCCTTAATCAGTTTGTCAATTTCGGCGCCTTTTATTTCCTTAACTTTCTCGTGCTCGTAATCCTTGTATAAGCCGACAATTTTTTTAAGAATGTTAACATATTTTTTCTCCAGCATTTTTTCTTTTTCAACAAAAATCTTTTCCATCTCGCCGACTATTTGTTTCGGCGTCGGCGGAGGCAAACCGTAAAGCATTAACAATGCCTGGCTTGGCGTAACAACTCCCCAATAAATGTCCTGAACAAGAATATCAAGCAACGCAAGTTTTGCCCTTTTTGTTGTCTTGTCCCCCATGGACATGAACATATCAATTGCTTCAGGCGAAGGTTTCAGTTTTCCCATTTTCAGCAAAGCTTTCCACGGCATAAAAGTTCCCTTGTCGTAAAGCGGAACTCCGTCTCTTATGAAAGTAAACATTACAGGATGAGCATCTTTTACAGCTTCCCAGAAATCAGTAAGAAGATAAACCTGAACATTCAAAATATTTTTCTTAACTCCTGCAAGAGAGAGCGCTTCTGAGATGTACTGATAAATCATCGCGCGCAATCTTTCCTTAAGTTCAAGGCGCGGCATTCTTTTCACGTCGGTGTCATTTATGATTATGAAAACGTCAACGTCTGATTCTTTTGTAACATCGCCGCGCACAAGACTTCCGCCGAGGACATAGGAGACAACATATTTGTCAAATTTGTGCAGGACAAGCGATTTGTGAATTTCCGCAACCCTCAATGCACTTAGAATTCCCTTGTCGTAAAGCGGAAACGACATAGCTATCGCGCTTATCAATTCAAACTTGCTGTCAAAACCGGTTTCCCAAATATCAACCGGCGTTTTTAAGTGCAGCCATACATTCGGATTTGTTGATTCTATCTCCTTTAACATTTCCGATTTTATCTTAGGTATTTCCTTGAATTTTTCCTCTGGAACAATCATATAGAGATGAATTTTCTTTGCAAGTTTTTCCGCCTGTTCCTTGGGAAGATTCTCGCCGACTTCTTCCTCTATGAAAAATTTCAGCGACTGCGGAGGCAAAATTCCGATTGCCTGTGTGAAAGGATATTTTTTTACAATAAAGTTTTTTAATTTCTCAAGTTCTTTCTTGGTTTTCTCCATTTCTTTTTGCGGAGGAGTTTGAGGAATAGGACTCTTTGCGGAATAATTGTTGTCGAGATTCATTCCTGGGATTTCGCTGTTTTCGCTGTTTTTGTTTTCCATGATAAAAAGAGGAACAAGATGCTTTTAAAAGTTTTCTAATAAATAAGATAAATTATTTAGTCCGGGCAAGATGTAAATCCTTTAAATCCCTCTGTTCCAGGAAGTATCATTTCAACTCCTGTTTCTGCATCAACATAATGCTGATTACCGACGCCGTCTTTTGGGGTAAAAATTATGTATTTCCCGTCAGGGGAATAAAATGGGCGAGAACCTTCTCCATATAAAATGGGATTTCCACCATCAGAATCAACACCCTTAATTTGTCCGTCGTTATTTTCATAAACAATTCTGCTACCATCAGGACTAAATCTTGGTTTATTATCCAATTCTCTATCTCTGTTAAAATCAGTTACCAGAACTTCAAGATACCCGTCCTGTATTAGCGAAGGAAGTTGTGAATTATCCCTTACAACCTGCTTAACAATCTCACTGCCAGAAGGATGATCATTCCCAATGTAAATTATTTCATTAGGATTCTCAGGGTTAAATGAAGCACCCATAACAAAACTAAATGGAGTGGGAATTTGAGATTCCGTCCATTCCCCAAAACTATTTCGTTCAAGCAAACCAAAAGTCACATCCTCTCTTCCTGCTGCAATTGCACCATCTGAAGAAAGTGAAGGAGTATTGTATATTGAGGCTTGATATTGTCTAGGCAAATCCTGTTCTGATTGTTTAATTTGAGAAGCGTCATCTACTCTTTGTGATTTAACCAACCCCATACCTCTATCTTTGATACGGCTAAAGACTATTTCATCCAACTCACATGTAGGATAATAATCCCCCCTATGATTTAATCCATTAGAAATTCTTTCCGGAACAACATTATCTTGTCCTGCATTTAAATTAAATCTATAAACAGAAGGTGTAGTTCCATTATCAATAGCGAGCAAAGTTCCAGAAAAAGCTATGGTTTCAGGGATTTGTTCTTCTACAAGTTCCTCAATGGGAGTTGGTTCTTCAACTGGAATTTCAACCGATTCATTTGGAAGACATGCTCCTGAAGCTAATGCTGCGGTTCCCAATACAACGCCTCTTCCGACATTAGTTAATTTCTGTATTAAATCTTTCATAAAACTTCCACAAAAAAGAACTTTATAAATCTTCCTATTTGTTATTATTCTTAAATAGTAACTAAGTGAGATTCTTTTTTAAAAAAATCAACAGAAAACCTTTTTAACAATTAAGCTGATTAACAAATAAGGTCTTGTAGTCTAATGGCAGAACACCTCGTTTACACCGAGGAAGCGAAGGTCCGATTCCTTCCAGGACCATTATTGCAAAATTAGTTTAATTTTTTGGTTAATTATTTGTTGCGTTTTCTTATTATTCACCTCTCCGATTTTTCGATGAGTAAGACTTCTATGTAAAGTAAAAATCATATCTGCATAAATGAAAGAATCAAAACGTATGTCTCCTTTGCAAAATTCTTTTGGAAGGGGTATTTCATATTTTTGAATATTCCTGCGTTTAGTTGTAATTTGGCAGAGAATTATATTCTCACCTTCTAAAGAATTAATAACCAATGCCGGTCTTTTCTTAGTCTTTATAAGGTTGCTAAAGGGGAAATCAACAAGGACAATATCAAACTTATTAAAAATCATTGCAGGTAAAAAAATGCCTTTTCATCTTCTTTTGATACCCATGATTCAGATAATAATTTTTCATCTCCAAGAAATCTTGCGTTTTCCCAATCTTCTTTATCCAATTGTTCAAGTTCTTTGATTCTTCTCTCAATAATTTTTCTGACAAATTCACTCCATTTTACTTCCGAATACCTTCGCATTTTTTTGTACACTTCATCGTCAATTGAGAGGGTTACATTTGTCATATTTCAGTAAGTGAGAACACTTATTTAAACTTTTTGGAAGATTAAGGTTGAATGATTCCTGAGATTAGAAAGCAAGGTATATATTGAGTTCCAAAGCGACTTTTAATTTTATACAAGAAGTTTAATAACAACACCAGATAATATTGCAAGTGCTAAACTTGCAAGAATAGTTAACCAAACGCTCAGTTTTACAACCTTATTAAAGAACAATATTGAAATTATGAATACAACCAATGCAACGGGACTTGCTACAAGATAGTCAAATATTGTACCAATTTCAGTCATATTTTATTGTTAAACTTTTCTCTTTATATATTTTACTAACAAAATAAACTATTAGAATTTTTATTTAATCGTTGTTATGTTATATCAGTATTTACTCTTTCCAAATAATTTATATATTCTAAATCGTAAATTATAAAATGAAAAACAATTACGACTTCATAATCATCGGCGCGGGCGGAACAGGATTAGCGGCTGCGATGTATTCTGCAAGATTAGGAATGAAAACACTTGTCCTCGGGTTTACGCATGGAACAGAACTCCCTGTCGGCGGTGTGATAACAACAACGAACATCGTGGAAAATTATCCGGGTTTCATAAAACTTTCCGGCTATGAACTCGCAAAAAAACTTGAAGAGCACGCAAGAAGTTATGACTTGGTTGAAATAAAACAGGAAAAAGTTGTTGAAATAAAAAAAGAAAAAACAAATTTTATCATAAAAACAAACAAGAGCGATTACGAAGGCAAAACAATTCTGTTCGCAACAGGAACTATGTGGAGAAAACTTCCCGAAGATGTAAAGGGCGGGAGAGAATTTGAAAATAAAGGAGTAAGTTATTGCGCTTTATGCGACGGACCATTGTTCAAAAACAAAACCGTAGCTGTTATAGGGGGAGGTGATTCCGCGGCAAAGGATGCATTGCTGCTTTCAGAACATGCAAAAAAAGTTTACATAATTTATCGTGGAGAGCAAATACGCCCGGAGCCCATAAATCTTGAGAGAATAAAGAGCAATAAAAAGATAGAAATAATAAATAGCACAAACATAGTTGAAGTTAAAGGAGAAAATAATGTCGAGGGCGTTGTCCTCGACAAACCGCATAAGGGAAGCAAGGAACTAAAGCTCGAGAGTATTTTTGTTGCAATAGGGCACATCATTCTTTCAGACTTGGCAAAGCTCCTTGGTGTTAAGTTAAACGAAAAAAAAGAAATCGTGATAAATCACATGACTTCCGAGACAAACATTCCCGGAGTTTTTGCAGCGGGCGACGTAACAGACAAGCAGTTCAAACAATTAATCACAGGAGTTGCAGACGGATGCACTGCCGCTTATTCAGCGTATGAATATATTAATAAAAAAGGGAAATAAATTTAGTGCAATAAAATTTATAAATGATAATTTTCTAAACAAAAAGTTAAGATGACAAACAAGGAAAGAAGCAGAGTTTATGTCGACCTTCCTACTGGAACTCCCGATGTTGACGGTTCTATAATAGGAATAAAAGGAACCTTGGAATATTTTGGTGAAAAAGTGCCTTATTTTGAGAGAGTGCCTTTTAACGGAAATTCCGGATTGAAGAAAAGTGTTGTTGAAATAAATGTTCCCGGCTCTTTAAGGGGGCAGACGGGAGATCTATCCGGCAATCCTGCATACAGAATCATACCTGTTGTTAAATCCAAAAGAACAGAAATAAAAGAAATTATAAAAAATAGAGTTCAAAAAGAAAGGGGACGAAGTGTTGAAGTAAAAGTAGAATTCTGGAACTGAAATTTTTATTATTAAAAAAAGCAAACAAATTTCATGTAAAATGACAAAAGACGGCGTTATTGAATATGTTCACTGCAAAAGAAACAACGAATTTACCAACTTAGAAGAATTTTTGATTGGTTATGGGAAACAAAAAATTTTAGTTGTAAAAAGGGAGAAAAACAATGTACCATCTGCACTTGTTCCAGGATTTGTAATAAAATATAATTTCGGACAGGACAATGAAGGAAACCGAATCTCAAAAGTTTCGCCTGTAAAAACAGATGAAAGAATTAACATTGCAAGATTCTTAAAAAATAAAAAAGGGATGGAGATTGAAGGAGATATGTACTTTACATACATCCCGTCTGAAGAAATCAGACTGCACTCTTCCGGAAACCCTGCGGGTTATTTTGCCGACTAAATTTAAATTCAAAAATAAAAATGTTAGTGGTTTGTGATTTCAAAACGAAAGTCTTTTATATATTATTTTTCACGAATAATCATGGCGAAGCTAATCAACAACAAAACCGGCGAGGCAAAAGAAGTGCAAAACAACGAGAAAATAAAAACAGCCGCCGAGGAAATGGGAGTTTTATTCGGGTGCGAAGACGGAATTTGCGGGACTTGCATGATTGATGTTGTAAAAGGAGAAGAAAATCTCTCGGAATTAACACAGGCGGAAAAAGATTTGGAGAGAGACAAAAAACATCGTCTCGCTTGCCAATGCAAAATTAAAAAAGGCGATGTTAGGATTGAGTTTTGAAACAAAAAATTTTTAAACCTCAACTATTGTGAACTAATATGATAAGAATAAATGAACAAGTTCCTGACTTTGAATCAAAAGCATTCCACGAAAACAAAATAAAAAAAATAAAACTTTCTGACTACAAAGGAAAGTGGGTTGTTGTATTTTTTTACCCTGCGGATTTTACTTTTATTTGTCCTACCGAACTGGAAGAACTCGCAAATAATTATGAAACTTTCAAAAAATTGAACACAGAAATTCTCAGCGTTTCAACAGACACAGAATTTGTGCATAAGGCATGGCATGATAATTCTCCTGCAATCAGAAAAGTTAATTTCCCGATGCTCGCAGACCCGACTGGAAAAATATCGCGATTATTTGGAACATACATAAGAGAAGAAGGAATTGCATTAAGAGGGAGTTTTATCATCGACCCCGACGGAGTTTTGAAAGCTTATGAAATGCACGATAATTCAATTGGAAGAAGCGCGGAAGAACTAATAAGAAAAATCCAGGCAGCGCAATTTGTGAGAGAACACGGCGGAGAAGTTTGTCCTGCAAACTGGAAACCCGGAAGCAAAACATTAAAACCGGGTTTAGATTTGGTTGGGAAGATTTAATTCTTCAATAAAAATCTTTTATACTACTTTCTTAGTTTATTTTTATGGCACTTAATTTTGAATTTTTCACCAAAAACTATATAAGCCCAAATATTTTGCAAATTATATATCCCTCAGGTTTGCACTGCAACCTTGGGCTTTAAATCTAAAATTAATATCATCCACCAGACGAAAGTTTTAAATAACTTCTAAAATTTCATTTATTAACATAATCCCAGGTGATCCCTTCGGGTTGCCTGATGTTCTTATAATGGAGAAAACAATTCTTTTTATTGATGGGGGATATTTGTCTTTTATCTCTAAACATTTTGGTGGAGGAAATCCACTAAAATATAAAATAGAAAAATTTGCTATTAATCTTGCAAAAGAAGTTGGATTAGATTGTCAAACTATCTACTTCTATATTGCTCCTCCTTTCCAAGGCCCAAAACCCTCTGAAGAAGAAAATAGAAGAAAGGCAAACTATGATAAATTTATTGAAAAACTGAAGTTTGTTGAACCCCAGATTAAAATAAGAGAAGGAAGATTACAAAAAATTAATGAAACATTTCAACAAAAGGGAGTTGATACTTTAATGACTATGGATTTATTAAAGGTTGCACAACAGAAAGAAATTAAAAAAATTATTATACTTACATCTGATACTGATTTTGTCCCTATTATTAAAGACATAAGAAAAAATTATGGAATTGAAGTTATCTTAGCATATTTTACAGACAGAAAAAGAAAATCTGCTTTTTCCCTCTCCAACCATCTATGGAAAGCAGTAAATAGAAAAATTCTAATTAAAAGAAAAAATTTTGATAATCAAGATGGCACTCAACTTTGAACTTCCAAAACTCATCAAAGAATTGAAAAAAAGAAAGCCGAAAAGAATTCTGATTCAATTAGCCGAGGGAATAAAGCAAAATGCGATGGAAATTGCAGAAGCAATCAAGCCTCTTGGAATTGAAACAATTTTTTCAGGAGAAACTTCGTGGGGTGCGTGCTCCGTCGCTGTTCAGGAAGCACAAGCATTGCAATGTGACTTGATTGTTCACTTCGGACACGCGGAATTTATTCACATGAATTTCCCTGTTCTTTACATGGAAGTAAAAGATGAATTAAATCTTCTTCCAATTTTAAAAAAATCTTTAAAGCAACTTGAAAAATTCAAAACAATTGGGCTAAGTTATTCAATTCAGCATAAAGACGATATTGAAAAAATAAAAGAATTCTACGAACAAAACGGAAAGAAAGTTTTGCTTTCAAAAAAACTCGGGCTTGTAGCATATGAAGGGCACATCGTAGGCTGTCAGTATTCTGGATTAAAAGCTATAGAAAAAGAAGTAGATTGCTTTGTGATTATTGGAAATCAATTTCATTCAATGGGCGCGGTTCTCAGCGTCGAGAAACCTGTGATTTTAGTTGATGTTTACAACAACAATGTGAGAAGCATGGAAGGATTAAGAAATAAAATTTTAAAGCAAAGAGCAATTTCAATTCAGAAATTGAGAGACGCAAAAAATGTCGGAGTTATTGTTGAAATAAAACCTGGGCAAAAATTCGGAAATCCAAAGTTCCTTCTTGACAAATTAAAGGAAAAAGAAAAAAATGCAATTCTCATAACAATGGATGAATTAACTCCCGACAAAATCATGAATTTTTACAACATTGATGCATTCATAGAACTTGCATGCCCGAGAATTGCGACAGATGATTATGCAAAATACAACAAGCCAATTCTGACTTTCAAAGAAGCCCTCGTCGCTTTAGATGTGAAAAGTTGGGATGATATTTTAAAGACAGGAGTTGTTTGAAATATCACCATAACATTTAAAAAACTACCAAACAACCTAAAATCATGAATGTTAAAAGTTTAGACAGGTTAGCAGATATCGGATTTTGGGGTACTCTTGCAGGATTTACTGTGGGAACAATCGGGGGATTTTATAATGAAGGGGGATTCTCTTTACACCTCCCAAATATAAAAGAGCATTATGAATTAATGGTAAATGGATTGAAAGCATATCAAATTACAAATTTAATCGGTAGCGACTTGGTTGTTTTTGCTGGTTTTCCTAATTTGGTTTCAATAATCGGAAGGATGTATAATAGAGATAAAGAAAGAAAATTATCCCCTTACTATGGTTCTGTAAATTCGGTTGGTAGTAAAAGTTAAAAATTCTTATTTTTTTATGCGCTCAAAAAGTAAATCAGAGATTTCCCTGTTTCCTGACGGAAAAACAAAATCACTAATTGAAATTCTTGTCATTGTTTTTCTTTTTGTCCTTTCATCTTATCTTGTCAGAAAAAATATTCTGCTGCGACAAATGTTGAGAAAGCACAAAGAGAATGCATGTTAATAGGATATTACGATGAAAACGGGGAACTTCATATGCCAGGTTATTCTGATTAGCAAAATAAAAGATTATTATCCCAACACAGCTTTATTTAGAAAATCATTTTTCCCGATATTGTTTCTTCCGATTTAACGGGCTTATACCATGCGACATTCAACTCGTGCGAAAGAAAAGTTCCTGCCAATGCAATTTTTTCAAGGGGTGTTAAAACCTTTCCCATTTTGCCAAGCAAATAAATTGATTCCCTCGGCGAGACATCTCTGCTTTTTATATGATAAAATTCTCCGGCAAATAGGGGAATTGTCACAAAACCATAAATAACCAACGCATCTCCCAAAAGCTTAACGCCCTCTTTCAGCCAGTATTTTACATTTTCCATAAAAATCAGAAGGAAATTAATTTATAAAACTATCGCATTGCTTTTTGATAATTCTCGTTGACTTTTTCCCAGTTGATTACATTCATGAAGGCGTCAACATAATCCGCTCTACGATTTTGATATTTCAGATAATATGCATGCTCCCAAACATCTACGACGAGCAGGGGAATTTTTCCTGAACTTATCGGAGATTCCTGGTCGTGCGTTTGCATTATTTCAAGTTTTCTCGACGTTGGATTTAGGACAAGCCACGCCCAACCAGAGCCGAATTGTGAAATCGCGGATTGTTTTAATTGCGCCGCAAATCCTTCAAAGCCGCCGAACTCACGGACTATCTCTTTTAAAATCTCGCCTTTTGGCTGAATATTTTTTTTCAAAACAGTCCAGAAAAATGAATGATTGTAATGTCCGCCGCCGTGATTCTTAACTGCAGTTCTTATTTTTTCCGGAACTGAACTTAGATTTTTCAACAATTCTTCGACAGATTTGTTTTGCAATTCTTTATGCCCTTCAATCACCTTGTTCAAGTTATCAACATAAGTCTTGTGATGCTTATCGTGATGAATTATCATAGTCTGCTTGTCTATGTAAGGCTCAAGTGCGTCATAATCATATTCCAAAGCAGGTAGTTCAAAAACCATAAATTAACAATTGTAAAGAATTTTATAAGTTTTGCGGTGTTAAAAAGGAACTCCTTCCAATCTCTTAAAAGAGCCATAACTCCTAAGAACAGCATTCATGTTAATTTCAGAATAATTTAATCTTCTGCTGATTATTTCTAACGTGCTTTCAAAACTGGCAGCGTCAATTAAAAATGGGGCCCTGTAAGAGTCCGCACTAATCTCATTATCAAAATTAAAATTGCTTCCGTCTGAAGTATGCAAAGAAGCAACAATATTTCCCTCTAACTTAGGTTTCCTCTTTCTCTCTATAATCTCCCACTCTCTTTTACGCTTATCCATTTTTACATAATGTTCAGGAGGAAAAACAGAATCTCCAAATACAAAAAAGAACCTTTTATCAAGTTTTCCTAAAAGATATTCTGTGGGAGAAAATACAAACGGAGCTCCGGTTCTTCTTGCATCTCCGAGAAAATCCTCGTAAAACTCCACCACATTAAAAGAAAATTTATTAGCTATTCTTTTTGCCCTCAACATCCCGCTGTAATCAACCCCAGACCATAAAATCAATAATTTCTCAATTCCTACTTTATTAAGCCCTTCTAAACATAAATAAAAATCAGAATGTGAAAGTTCAGAATCATTTGGAACATACGCTGAATTTTTTCTTTTCTTAACTTTTGTCCCGTCTGCAGTAACCAACGCCTGCTTTGTTTCCATAACAATCACGAAAGATGAGAATTCACAATTTATAAAGATTATTAAATTTGCGGGAATTGTTTTTTTAAGCCCCGATGGCACAATAAAGGGAACCAAGGTTCGCCCTTATCAACCCCTCCTTTTACTAGCGCCATTGAGCAAAGCCCCGATGGCACAATGGTACTGCACGCGACTCGAAAGCGAGGACACCAAAGACAAAGTAAATCCTAACGGATTTAGCATCGACGGTTTCCTTCGCATAACCTTCCCTTTTGAAGAAGATAAAGAAATCGCGGTCCTTTTGGACATCCAGGTTCGATTCCTGGTCGGGGCGTAATTTCCAACGAAATTACCCTAACGTCTGCCGCAGCGGCGTCAGCCGTGGGCGTTTTCTTTTTTCTTCTGAAAAATATTTTAGTCCTCTCTTGAACATCACGAGCGTTTTCACAAAATTTAAAAATAAAATAATCCAGAGATTAAAATGGAATTATCTTCTGAATACGGAAAAGTTCTGTTAAGAATTTCGTTGTCTCTTGTTTTCCTCTGGTTTGGAGCAAATCAGATTTACTCTCCGGCAAATTGGGAGAGTTTTGTTCCCTCTTTTTTGTCGTCGATGATTCAGGCAAAAACAATTATTTTCATAAACGGCTCATTTGAAATTCTCTTCGGATTAATGATGCTGTCGGGATTTTATCTTCGGATTTCCGCATTTTTGCTAAGTCTGCATTTAATGGGCATAGCAATTTCTCTCGGATACAATGCAATAGCAATAAGAGATTTCGGGCTATCGCTTGCAACACTTTCGGTTTCGATAATGGGTTCGGACAAATTTTGCCTTGATGAAAAATTCAAAGAAACGCGAAATCAAAAAGTATAAAAAGCGTTTTTTGTTGTAGATTAAAATGGCTGAAGAAAATACGATAACAATCAAAAAAGATGCCTTATGGAAGTATTCAACTTTATTGTTACTTGCAGTCGTGATAATCGGCGGCGTTTTTGTTTTTACAGGAAAATCAGGAACAGGGAGCGCTGTAAATACAGGAGATAACAGCGGAAGCGGAAATGTTGACCTAAGCATTTTTACAGACAATCCGACGGCATACCCTTCTATCGGACCTGCAAATTCAAAGAATGTTGTTATAGAATTTTCTGATTTCCAGTGCCCTTATTGCGCAATGGCTTCGGGATTGCCTTCGTGGACTGAACAATATCAAAGCCAGTATGGTGATTTAATCGGCTCTGCGGGAAAGATTCAGCAAATGGCAGAGGACGGCAAGTTAAGATTTGTTTATGTTTCAATGAGTTTCCTCGGACAGGAATCTGTTTATGCTGCAGAGGCAGGATTATGCGCAAATGAACAAGGGAAATTTTGGGAGATGCATGATGCTATTTTCACGGCACATAACTCAAAGGAAAACAACGGACAGTTCTCAAAAGACAATTTGAAGAAACTTGCGCAGAGCATCAGCGGACTTGATTCAAAAAAGTTAAATGATTGCCTTGATAACAACAAGTATCTTTCAACTGTCCAAAAAATTTCCAGTGAAGCAAGCACGGCTGCAAGCGGAACACCAACCTTCTACATTAACGGACAGCAAGTGTCTGCTTCATGGACACAATTGTCTGCTGCATTAAATGCTTAATTTTTCTTTTCAATTAAATTATTATAACCAAGAAAATCATCAGACTTGTAATTGCGCTTGCAAGGCAGTATTCACAAAGCTCTTTTATTACATAAAGCTGAATGAATATTAAATAAACAGAAAACAAAGCCGCACAACCGGAGAAAATTATCTTCCCTAAAATAAAATAAGAAACTGCCGGCAGTTGAGGAAATAAAAACTGCGAGAGTGCAATCAAAAAAATCACCAAAGAATAAATCATCCCAAGAATTGTATTATCAACTCCGAAAGTTTTCCCGTATTTGCTTTGTATTACATTTTCGCAGTTCTTACCGACTATACAAACTAATCTTTCTTTTTTTCTAATGCTTTTGTTCCAGATATAAAAAGATAGAAAAAAGCCAAAAAGGGAGAATATAATCAGCAAAATTTCTTTTAACATCAATTTTATAAAATAAGATAATATAAAAAGTTTGTTGAATAATTTATGCTATGCCTTATAATCCCTCTGAAGACCTTCCGGCAGTTTATCTGGATGTTAAAGGCAGGGAAAAACTTGCAGGAATAAGAGGAAGACATCTTAACGATTTAGATCCTGAAAAAAATCTTACATTATTTTCTGATGAACTAATTCGGGGCTTAGCCCTTCTTAACAGAAAAAGACTTGAGAAGATTTTTGATAACAAAAGAATATTCAAACCCTATGAAAAAGAAAAATTAAGAAGAATTTATTTTGAAGGAATTAGGGAAAATCAAGCTCGTTCAATTTCATCAGGGCTTCTTTATTTACAACCAATTATAGAACTTTACAGAGAAACTTTTTTGAACAACAGCAGTTAATCATACTTTTCGTAAAAAATTCTTTGTTCTGAAACGCCAAGTTCAATAAGTTTTTCTTTCACTCCGACAATCATTTCCTTTAAACCGCAGATGTAAAAATCTCCGTGAAAATTCTCGGGAATGTATTTTCCAAGAAAATCCTGCACATGTCCCTTATCTGGAAAATTTTTGTTTTCCGGACGGCTTAGTATGTTGTGAAATTCAAAATTTCTGTATTTGTTTCTTAATTCGGAAAATTCACCATCATGCAAAATGTTTTCTTCGTGCCTGAAACCCTTAAGAAGAATTATTTTTCCCCTGAATTTGTTTTCAAGCAAATCAGGAATCATGCTCATAAACGGCGCAAGCCCTGTTCCTGCAGCGATAAAAATTATGTCCTTGTTTCTGGAATTTTCATTAATCACGAATCTTCCGGCCGGGCCGAGAAATTCAACAGCGTCTCCTTTTTTTAATTTTGCAATAAAACCCGACGCCAATCCTCCAGGAATGATTTTCACGCAAAGCTCAATAAAATTACGTTTTGGCGGAGAAGCTATGGAGAAAGGACGGCGGATTTTTTTTTCATCAACTGGAACGCTTAAGGAAACAAACTGCCCTGATTTGAAATCAAATTCATCAGGGGCAGAAAATTTCAGGCATTTTACATTTCCGCCGGAATTTTTTATATCCAAAACCTCGGAATTAAAAATTTTTATCATTTTTATCATTCATTTCAAGCCTTCATAACCTTTTTCCTCAATTTCCTGGATAAGTTCTCCCCCGCCTTGCTGGACAATTCTCCCGTTCTTCATAACAAAAACTTTGTCCGGTTTTATATAATCAAGTATTCTCTTATAATGAGTTATCAGCAAAATGGCTTTTTCTTTATTCATAAAATTTTTTATCCCGTTTGCAACTATTCTCAATGAATCAATGTCAAGTCCAGAGTCTGTCTCGTCGAGAATTGCAATTTTCGGGTTTAGAAAGAGCATCTGCAAAATCTCCGCCTTCTTTTTTTCTCCTCCAGAAAATCCCTCATTAAGATATCTTGAAAGAAACTTTCTGTCCATGCTCAAAATCGAGGTTTTTTCCTCAACCAATTTCAAAAATTCCGAAGGCGGCAATTTTTTTTCCTTTACCGCATTATAAGCTGTTCTTAAAAAATTTGAAATTGTCACGCCTGAAATCTCCTGCGGATACTGGAATGAAAGAAAAAGCCCTTTCTTTGCCTTTTCATTAACTGGAATTTTAATTATATCCTCGCCGTTAAACAAAATTTCTCCGGAAGTTATTTTGCATTTGGGATGTCCCATAAGGGTTTTTGAGAGAGTTGTTTTTCCGCTTCCATTAGGTCCCATCAAAACGCAAACCTCTCCTTTCTGCACATTAAGATTAAGATTGTCAAGTATTTTTTTGCCGTCAATTTCAACAGACAGATTTTTAATTTCAAGGAATGACATTTTATTTAAGAGAATTTTTAATTGCGTACAACGAGAGCAGAACGCATTTAAGCCTTACAGGATTCACTTTAATCCCGAGTAAATCAAGGACGTCGTCTCTGTCCAGCAATTTTATCTCGTCGATACCCATGTTTTTAATTTTATCAGTAAGCAAAGATGCGGAAACCATGCTCATCACACATCCGCTGCCGTGAAATTTCGCGTCTTTAACTTTTCCGTTTTCAATTATCAAATGAACGGTAACCTCGTCGCCGCACAACGTGTTTGTTTCTGTGTGCGCGTGCGTCGGATTTTTCAATTCTCCGAAATTGCCCGGATTCCTGTACAACTCCATAATGTGTTCTTTGTACATATTGTCTTCAAAATTATCTTCCATTATTTAAACTTCTCCGCGATTTTTTTTAAACTTTCCGTTAACTTATCCACATCCTCAAAAGTGTTGTAAAAATAAAAACTTATCCTTATCGTCCCGGAAATCCCGAGTTTTTTCATCAGCGGCATCGCGCAGTGGTGTCCTGCTCTTACTGCAATTTCTTGCCCATCAAGCAAAGACGCGACATCGTGCGGATGAACATTATCAAGATTAAACGAGATTATTCCAGAACTGTTTCCAGAATTATAAATTTTTATTCCGGGAATTTCCATTAATTTGTTCAGCGCATATTTTGCCAGTTTTTTTTCCCATACGGCAATATTGTTAATTCCGATTTCTTTAATATAATTTACCGACGCAGAAAGGGCTATTGCTCCTTCAATATTCGGAGTTCCTGCTTCAAACTTTTCGGGTAAATCGGCAAACTCCGCGTTTTCGTAAGAAACTTTTTTTATCATTCCCCCGCCGAAACTGAACGGAGGCAATCTTTCAAGAAGTTCTTTTTTTCCGTACAAAACCCCGATTCCGAAAGGCGCGAGCATTTTATGCCCCGAGAAAACAAGAAAATCACAGCCGAGAAATTTCACATCAACCTTTGTGTGCGGAACACTTTGCGCAGCATCGACAATAGTCAGAATTTTTTTCTGCTTCGCGAGTTCAACAATTTCCTTTACAGGATTTATAATACCTAGGCTGTTTGATATGTGGGAAAATGCAACAATGGCTGTTTTATCTGTAAGTTTCTCCCTTAAATCAGACATATCCAAAGTAAAATCGTTTTTTATTTTTGCAAATTTAAGTTTCATATTTTCCCTTTTCGCGAGCTGCTGCCAGGGAATCAAATTAGAATGATGCTCCATTTCAGTAAGAAGAATCTCATTTCTCCCGTAGGGAATTATTGAACTTATTGAATATGCCAGAGAATTTATCGAATCCGTAGAGTTTTTGGTGAAAATAATTTCTTCCGGCAGAGCGTTTATGAATTTTGCAACAATTTCCCTCGCATTTCCGTATTCCGCCGTTGCCCTCTCGCTTAATTTGTAAATCCCGCGGTGAATGTTCGCGTTTGAATTTTCATAAAATTTTTTTATTGCTTCTATAACGCTTTTCGGTTTCTGAGATGTTGCGGCGTTGTCGAGATAAACCAGATTTTTACTGTTCTGAAAAATCGGGAAATCTTTCTTAAACTTTTCCGCAGTTTCATTGTTTATTTCCATTTTGTCTACCTGTTAATCACATCAATCAATTCATCTGCCATTTTAAAATAAGTTCCGCCTTAATTTAATAAGTTTTCCGTTACTGAATTCCTAGAAGAATTTTTACTTCCTCGCTTGGTTCCCACGGCGGCTCAAAAACAAGTTCCACTTCCGGATTTTTAAATCCCTCTTTGCTTAATTTGTTTTTAACATCCGCTATCATTGAAACTCCGTAAGGACACATCGGACTTGTAAGAGTCATTTTTATAAGAACGAGATTATTTTCTTTTATTTCAATGCCATAAACCAGTCCGAGAGTGTGCACGTCGAGCCCAAGTTCGGGGTCGGTAACATTCTTCAAAGCTTTAACAGCTTTTTCTTTGCTTAATTTTGTCTTATCCATTTCAACAAACAGAATTCTCTACTTCAAGTTCAATTAACCTGTTAAGTTCAACCGCGTATTCCAGAGGAAGTGCTCTCACAATCGGCTCTATGAATCCTGAAACTATTAATTTAGTTGCCTCGCTCTCGCTTAAGCCGCGCGACATTAAATAGAACATCTGCTCTTCCCCGACTTTTCCGACGGCAGCTTCGTGCGAAACTGTAACATCGTTTTCCTCAACTTCCAGACTCGGCAGAGTTGTCGCCTTGCTTACAGCGTCGAGCATTAAACCGTCGCATCTTGTGCTTGATTTTGAACCCACCGCTCCTTTTTTTATTACTACCAAACCGCGATAAGAACTTATTCCCCCGTTCTTGCTTATTCCCTTGCTTATTATCATTGAACTTGTGTTCGGCGCGAGATGATAAACCTTGCATCCGGTGTCCTGATGCTGCCCGCTGCCGGCGTATGCTATTCCAAGATAATCTGTCTTTGCGTTTTTGCCACGAAGAACGCTGCATGGATACAGCATCGTAACTTTGCTTCCCATGTTTCCGTTAATCCATTCCATAATTCCGTCCTCGTAAACACCAGCCCTTTTTGTGTTTAAATTATAAGTATTTCTGCTCCAGTTTTCTATGCTTGAGTATCTTGTCCTCGCACCTTTCAGGACGTGAATTTCAACGCAGCCGGCATGCAATGAATTTTCATTGTACCTTGGCGCGGAACATCCTTCTATATAATGAACTTCTGCGTTTTCATCGACGATGATTAATGTGTGCTCGAACTGCCCTCCGCTGCGGGCATTCATTCTGAAGTATGCCTGAAGAGGCATTGAGATTTTCACGCCCTTCGGCACATAAATAAAAGTACCGCCGCTGTGAACCGCCGCGTGCAAAGCCGCAAATTTGTGCAGTCTTATTGGAACGCACGTGTTCATAAAATATTTCTGAACCAAATCCGGATGTTTTTGCACCGCTTCGTCGAAATCAAGAAAAATAACTCCTTTGCTTTCCCACTCTTCCTTCAGCTTGTGATAAACAACTTCTGATTCATACTGCGCGCCCGTTCCAGCCAATGCACTTCTTTCAGCCTCGGGAATTCCAAGTTTCTCGTAAGTTTTTCTTATGTCTTCGGGAACTTCATCCCAGGATTTCGCGTTTGATTTTGCATTCGGCTTCATGAAAAAATGAATTTTATTCAAATCAAGCTCTGAAAGATTCGGACCCCACGACGGCATCGGAAGTTCATAAAAAATCTTCAGTCCAATAAGTCTTTTTTTAAGCATCCACTCCGGCTCGTTTTTTTGTTTTGATATTTCCCGAACCACCTGCTCGGTTAATCCCATCGGAGATTTAAATGTTAAATCCTCTGCATTGTAAACATCATAAATTTCCCTTCCGCTAAAATTATGTTCATTGACAACCTCTGTTTGCATTTTGTTAACAATTGTTAAGACTTTTTAAATGTTATGGAGAAAAAAGATTTGTTTGGAAAATCATTTTTACTTATTAAATATGTGCGTTCACTTTTACTCGCGCCCCGACTTTGCAATAATTTCTGCAATTAATAAAAATAAAATTTGTCAAAGTCACAAAGCTCGGTTCACTA
>JBBSYQ010000008.1:0-11228 GCA_038045145.1 Nanobdellota archaeon | reverse complement strand
TCCTCGCTAAGTGAATTTTCCGGCGGCGTCAGATGATAAATAAACTTTGTTTCGCTCCTCTTCCTCAAAATAGTAACGACAGATTCCTCAAAACTTTCGCTCGCGATTTTATACTGCGAAATTATTTCTGCGTTTTCCGGAATGTCGAGGATAAGTCTCGTGAATGTGAAATTGGGAATAACATCAGGCCTGAAAATTCTCTGGTAAATCTCTCGGTCTCCTTTCTGATAGCCCTGAATATACGGCATCAGCGACTGAATAAGTTTCGTTCTTTCCAAAAGTTTCAGGATTTTCTCAAGAAAAGAAATATAACTTCTCTGGTCAAGTTTGAAACCAGCGTCCATTTTCTCAAGCGAGATGTTCGCTTCAATTATCATTTTCCTTAGTTCATTATAGGAAGCAATAGGATCTTGTTTAAGCAAAAACAAAAATGAAAAAACCTCATTGTACCTTTTTGTAAAAAGGGAAAAGTTTGAAGTCACGAGCTTGTCCCTTGAAAGAACTTTCTCCTGTTTCAAAAGATAAACATAGAGGTGCGCAAGCTCGAGAAGCATCATCGCCTCGTTTATGTCATAGTTATAATTTTTCTGCTGGACAAAAACAATTCTCGAGACATTCGGATTTTCTATCAGCAAATCAACAGTTCTCCCCATTGTCTCCGGAGAATCTGCGAGATTTGGAACATAACCAACTCCAAGATAGTTCACATAAAGCACGTCTTCACCGCCCTCTCTTTCAACGCTGTAGGAATAGGGTTGGGAATCCTTGTCAAATTGCATGGATAAATGTAAGAAAACAACTTTAAAATTTTTTTGTATCTTATGATTTAATCAATAAATCCTGATTAAAAAATCAAAGGTTGCGAGAGAACGATTTCGTGGTAGAAAGAAATTATTTTCTGAAGAAATTTTGTTATTAATTTGTTTTCAGGGTGGGCGGGTGGGAACTGATTAAGAGTAAAATTAAGAGTAAAAAATTCGTGAGGGGTTGCGAGATGGTTAGAAAATTACTATAACTGCAGAATAACAAAACTTAAAAAGCATTCTTGATAGTTAATAAAAATTTTTCTGGTAAAAATGAGAGAGAAAATAAAAAATGCGTTGTTGAAAACCATCTTAGTCGGAGCAACAGCCATCACCTCGCTTTCGTTCAATCCTTTAACAAAGGATAATACAGAATCTGGGAAAATACGAAAAGAAGTTGCTTATGCTTATAAATACAACAAACAGGGATTTAACATATGGGACTATTACAATTCTGAAAAAATGCAAAGCAAGAATATTGAAAGAATTCTTGAACAAGTTCCAAAAGAACAGGAAAAGGAAGAAAACAAACCTCGCCTCTCCCTGAAAGAATACAGAAAATATTTTGCCCGTCAAATTCCATTGAATGTGGATAATGCGCGCTCTCTTTCAGAAGCATTAATTTTAAACCCAAGAGGAACAATCGGGACTCTTGCAAAAAAAAGAGCTGACTTCATCACGAATAATAAAGACATAAGAGCAGGGTTTGATGAAACCATAAAAAGATTAATGCCTTATCTCCCTGCAATAAAAAGCATTTTCACAGAAGCGGGAGTTCCTGAAGAATTGTTATATCTGACAATTCATGAATCGGATTTTACCAATAGCCGCTCTGTAGCCGGCGCAGTGGGCATGTTTCAGTTTATGACTGAAACAGGTCAGAGAAATGGGCTGATAATTAATGACGGAATTGATGAAAGACTGAATCCGATTCTCGCCGCAAAAGCAGCTGCCTCGGAACTTGCATCTTTGTACGGAATTTTTAATGACTGGTGTTTGGCAACTGAAGCATACAATGTCGGGAAAGACGGAGTAAAAAGACGATTAGATTCTAAAAATTATTCCTGCAATAATTTTTATGCTTCTCTCGGAGAAGAGCTAAAAGAAAAAAGCGAACAGAAATTAAAAATAAAAAGAAACGGCACTCTCCAGGAAATTCTTTTAAGAAATAAAATACCCAAAAGCAGACTGGAAGAATTAGCGGTGTATAACGAATTAAACAACAAAGAAATTCTGAAAGCAGGACAAATACTCAGAATCCCCGACGCTGAAATGGAAACTCCTGAAAATCTCAAGGAAATTGCAACATACTTTCCAAGATTAATGGCGACATTGATAGTATTGGAAACAGATTACCCGGACATTTTAAACATGCCTGCTTCAGATGAACATTTTGGTATTGAAGAAATTAAGAGTAAAACAGCGGATTACTTTGTTAATGAAAATGATACCTTGTGGAAAATAGCCTCGGTATACGCCCAAAACTGTGCAGAAAGATGCGCAGAAAGTTTTGTTAGAAGAATTAAAATTTATAATAAACTACCTAATGATAAAATAAGAAAGGGGCAAAGAATAGAAGTGCCCTACACTCCAAAAACATTGTATGAGTTTGCCATGATGGAGAGAATGAATTTCCAGGAATTAAAATTGCTAAACCAGCATCTAAATCCGAATAAAGAACTTCCCGACGGAACAAAAATAATTACATATAAAACTCCGCGAACAGAAGAACTAAGAATAGGATACAAAGGTTAAATCATAACAATTTTAAACTCTCTTGGCATTATTTTTTAATGGGTGATTATGATTACGGATATTCCAACAATGAAGTGGTGAGAATGAAAGATGTCGAGGAAAAACAAAACCTCCTAAAAGACAGGCTTCTTCTGATTGGACAGAATTTAATAGAAACAAAAGAAGAAACATCCGGGAAAATAATTGAATTAAAAAAAGAATTTGAATCTCTGAAACATGATGTTGAAAGGCTCAAGTCTTTGGTTGAAATGATTTCCAACGAAATTTCAAAGTTTGCAAAAAAAGATGATTTGGAAATTCTGAAAAAACAGGCAAAAATGTTTCAGCCGCTTGAATTTGTGAGAAAATCGGAATTAAAAAATTTTTAATGAATTGGTTAAATGACAATTAAAATCGCAACTGCAATAAAATGCACAAATGAAGAAAAAGAGGTTAATGTAAAAAACAAATATGATGTTTTTAGAAATAACTGCGATGAAAAACAGTTTCATATTAACACTTCTAAATTAAATTCTGCGAAGCAGACAATTTTTCTTATAATAAATAAATTAAATGCAAACACGGAATTTTCCGCGGTTAGTTATTAAAATGGGCGTCTTAGACCAAGTAACACAAATGAGAAATCAGGGAATTTCCAGCGAGGAGATAATCAGAAAACTGCAGGAGCAGGGTATTTCTCCAAAAATGATAAATGATGCATTGAATCAAGCGGAAATAAAAAATGCGGTTTCAGAAGGTTACAATGGGGATTACGAAGAGAACGCCGAATACGAACCGCCATCGCCGGAGCAGATTCAAAGTTCGAAATATATTCCAAAAACCCAGGAGATTTCACAGCAGAACTACTACCCCCCTCAACAAGCACAACAGCAAAACTATCAGGAATATTACCCGCAGGAAAATTACAATTCCGAACAATATTCAGCAGGGGGAGTTAACACCGATACTGTAATTGAAATATCAGAACAAGTTTTTTCTGAAAAAATTGAGAAAATGCAAAAACAGGTTTCAGAACTCTCCTCGTTTAAAATCCTTGCAGAATCAAAGATGGATTTGATTTCAGAGAGACTTAAAAAAATTGAATCAGTGATTGACAGATTGCAGGCGGCAATACTGGAAAAAGTCGGAGATTACGGCAGGAATATTGAAGGCGTAAAAAAAGAAATGTCAATGATGCAGGATTCATTCGGGAAAGTGGTGAATACATTGGCAGACAAAGCTGAAAAACCTTCGAGAAAAGAAACTCTGGAAGAACTTAAAACTCTCGCTTCTGAAAAACCAAAAACCCAAAAAAAGATTTCTAAGAAGTAAATTTTTCAAAGCAATTTTCTAAACTTTCTGATTTTATTAGCTTTGTTTAGAAAACAAATTTTTTACTGACTTATTAAATTAAACAGGAATTACTTTTTAAAAAATCTGATTTTATTTAATGACTAATGTAACCGAGTTATAAAACGGCATCTTATCCATAGAATAACCCCTATTAAAAAAATCACACGTTCTTGAATATGCTCTCTATATGCTCATACCACGGCTTTCTGCTCGCTGGAGGATTCAATGAACTCCAAACAGCCCACAATATTCCGACGAAAAACGAAATGACAAGAACAGTCACCCAATTTTCTGAAAACCAAGAAGGAAATGAGAAATTTTTCGAAAAATCAAAAGAGTTCATTATTATTACGGCAAAAATTACAAATCCGACGAGCACAAACGCGAACTTTGTTACGGATTGGCTTTTATCCGAGAAAAATCCGACGAGAATTATGAAAATAAGCAGGACAGAAAGCCCGATTCCCAATCTTGGAAAAATCTGCGAGAAAAAAGACGAGACAAAGCCGAATTGCAGAGCCATAAGCCCGACAGCCATTGCAATAACGCCGTTGACGGTTTTATTGTTCTCAAACAATTTAATTTGCGAAAGTATTCCAAAAACAATTGAAAAAACAATCAGGAAAGGAAGAAGATACTCAAAAAAACCAAGTTGTTCAAGCTGCGAGAGAAAATCCCCGAAACCGCCGATTGCAAAAGACTGCAAAAACATCATCTCGTTTATCATAAAAAGCATAATGAAAAATCATTTAAATATATTTCTAAATCTCTCACTTGCTCGCTCCGCCTGAAGCTCCGGAACTTCTTAATACAACTGCGATGACAAGCGCGATTGCGACGATAAAAAGCGAGTTAGTCCAGAAAGATTCGCTCCAATTTTGTTTGAATAGCAAATTGAAAGATGTTCCCTGAACTCCCAACGCCCAGAGGAGCGCGATTGCGACAGAGATTAAAACAAATACGAACAAAATTATCTTAAGAGTCTTGTTGTCGGGAAGCGCAACGCTTTCTCCGCTGACAAAACCCCAAAGCAATAATGCGACAAAAACAACTACAAGCGCGACAGATAGGAATAAAATCAGGTTGCTCACGACGAGAGTCGGGTAGAGAACCCCGACAAAAATTGCCGCAATGACAAAAGAAACTCCTGCATTAACCTGATGCTTCCCGTCTCCCAGAAGTTTGACCTTCTCAAGAACCGCGTAACATACAAACCAAACTAGAAAAAACGGAAGTGCGAATCGTGTAAAAATCCAGTGCTGTAAAAAAATCTCTTCAGCCATTTTATTTATAGAAGTCAGGAATTTTCAGTTTATAAAATTTTGTAGTGTTCTTGACTTTGTTTAGAAAATCTTGATTTCTACTGATTAAACACATGTACGTTCACTTCGCTCACGATTAATAATACTAATAACTAATAAACAACTCAAAACGCAACGAGGCAATCTAAACAAGAATTATTCTTAAACAAATCTTAGTGTTCTAAGATAAAATCAATGACAATATCTGTGATGTAAATTTCTTCCGCCGTTTAAGCTCCCTCGGGAACTTCTTCAATATCCTCTTGAGTCGGCAATGCGGATTTATTTATTATAAAAACGTCGCTGACAGCTTTTACAAACTGGTGCGGAATGATAACCCCTCTTGCCCCGGAGATTAGAGACATCATGCTTCCAGAAACCCTTATCCTCCAACCTTCAACCTTGTTGTCCGAGATGTTGGCTTCCTCGATTTCTCCAAAATAATCGCCCGAATCAGTATAAACTTTCAATCCTATGACATCTGATAATTTTCTTACCCTCATTCATTAAAATAAAAATCTTTGTTTAAATAGTTTTCCGTTGTGGAATGAGCATAATAAAAAATAAATTTTCAAACAACCATAATGATTATTAAGATGGGAAAATGCCCTATTTGATGAATTTGAAAGATAACCGCTCTGATTTTCCTTATCCTGCAATAATAAACTTTATAACAATCATTTAAGTTAAAAAAATATGTTAACCAGAAAAGAAATATTAACAATTGTCGCAACAGCAATAATAATTTCCGCGTCTATGAGTTTCCTCAAATCATGGACTGCTTTCTTTGAGGCGTTGGCTGTAGTTTTTTCGGTTGTGATGGTGAACATAGGTGCAAAAAAAATCTCTGCTTTTTATTTTGATTCTGAAATAGAAAATAAAATTTGGGAAGTTCAGAGATACGGCTTCAAACCGAAAGATTATTTTAATAAACCTTTTCCAGCGGGAATTTTCCTTCCACTGATAACTTCTTTGCTGACATTGAGGTATTTCGTCTGGCTCGCTGTTTTTGTTTTTGACATAAAGCCGAAAATTTACCGCGCCGCAAAACGCCACGGACTTTATTCATTCTCTGAAATTTCAGAATACCACATCGGGATGATTGCCGCAGCGGGAATAACGGCGAACATAATCTTTTCCATACTCATGTACTTCGTCGGATTGCCTGAATTCGCAAAAATAAGCGTCTATTATGCTTTCTTCAACATTCTCCCTATTTCTGATTTGGACGGAAACAAAATATTCTTCGGCAGTTTTGTAACATGGAGTTTGCTCGTCTCATTAATCTTCGTAGGACTGGGATACATTTTCCTCGTCGTATGATAAAATATAAAATTAAAAACAAATAATCAAATGGGATTTTTTAAATGGCTCAAAACTTCTCCTGCAACGGCAATTTTTTCCGGCATTTCATTCGTAGGCGGAATTTTGTTTTTGAACAGGAACATTACCGGACAGGTTATAGTTGGCGACGGAACAAATCTGAACGCACTCTCGGTAATCGGCTCATTTCTGGTTGTATGCTCGATAATTCTTGCAGTTTATTCCTTGACAAAGAGAAATCAATAAAAACATCCGCTTTTTACCTTAAAGATGGAATTTCTGCAAAACATTCAGCCAAGGGAATATCAGCAGAAAATATTTGAGACATGCACTGAAAAAAACTGCCTCGTAGTTCTTCCAACGGGAATGGGAAAAACTCTTGTCGCTTTGATGCTTTCAATAAATCGTTTGCAAAAATTTCCCGAAGATAAAATTCTTTTTCTCGCCCCGACAAAACCTTTAGCAGAACAGCATCTGAATTATTACAAAAAGCATCTTCCTGAATTGTTTGCAGAAATGAATTTGTTTACAGGAGCTATTCAACCAAACAAAAGGAAAAAACTTTGGGAAGTTTCAGACATTATTTTTTCAACTCCGCAATGCATCGCAAATGACATAAAAAACAATCTCTACAATTTGGAAAATGTCTCTCTTCTCGTCGAGGATGAAGCGCATCGCTGTTTGAAAAATTACGACTACAATTTCGTAGCGCAAAAATACAAGGAATATGCAAAAAATCAGAGAATTATCGGCATGACTGCCTCTCCTGGAAGCGAAGAAAAAAAAATAAAGGAGATTTGCAAAAACCTCTCAATAGAAGAAGTTGAATTAAGAACAAGAGAAAGCGACGACGTGAAATCCTACCTTCAAAAACTTGATTTCAAAAAAATTATGGTTGAGTTTCCTCCGGAATTTTCTGAAATAAAAAATGCGCTTAAGAAAATTTTTGATTCCTACATAGATAACTTAAGGGAGAGGCATATGCTTTTTGGATTTGCAACAAAAATTGAATTGATAAAACTTCAAAAAAAGATTTCTTTTATGCTTAGCAGGGGAAACAAAAACTTCGGATATTTCATCGGAGCAAGCGCGTGCGCGCAGGCAATAAAACTCCAGCATGCAATGGAACTTTTGGAAACGCAGACACTTGAAAGTTTCAATAACTATATGAAAAATTTATTTGAGCAGGCAAGAAAAGCGCAGAGCAAAGGTGTGCAAAAACTGATAGCAATGCCAGAATTTAACTTCGCGTTTGCATCTTCAATTGAATTGCTTGCAAAAAATGTTGAACATCCAAAGGTTCACGAAATTCTTGAACTCATAAGCAGGGAAATTCTGGAAAATAAGAAGGCAAAAATTCTTGTCTTTACTCAATTTCGCGACACAGCGTCAATAATTTCAAGGAAGCTTAACGATAAAAACATAACTGCAGAAATTTTCGTCGGACAGGCAAAAAAAACAACTAATGGAAAAAGCACAGGACTAAATCAAAAAGAGCAGAAAAAAATAATTGAAAGATTTTCAGAGGGAGAAATAAATGTTCTCTGCGCGACTTCAATCGGCGAAGAAGGATTGGACATTCCTGAAGTAAATGCAGTTATTTTTTACGAACCTGTTCCTTCAGCAATCCGCGCAATACAAAGAGCAGGAAGAACTGCAAGGTTATTTGAAGGAAAACTTATGATACTTGTAACGCGAAAAACGCGCGATGAAGGAGCGTATTACGCATCGCGAAGCAGGGAAAAAAAAATGCATTCATCAATTGATTCTGTTAATAAAGAGCTGAAAGATAAAAATAATAAAGAGGAAAAACAAAAAACTAGTGAAGAGTTCTGAATCTGTCTGAAATACAAAGATCTTCTCCTATTCCGGGTTCTGAAGCATTCCTGATTCTAACATTAACATAAACAGATTTATCCTCTCCAATTACAGGGATATAATCAACTACTTGATCGGGAAGCTTTCTTATTATTCCACCTCTTGCAGTAAACATATTCACTGCGCTCTGAACTTCATCACTTGTGATTCTTGGTTTTTCTCTTCCAGAATTTTCCTGAGGATTGTATCCGTTAAACATAAAAATTCCACAAAATTATTATTTATAAACCTTTCTAATGTTACCCTTATTAAGTTAATATAAAAGATTACTACTAACTCCTTTCTTTAAATTTCTCAAGCAATTAATAATAGAAAATCTTTCAAAGTAAAAAAATCAAAACACCTCGATATATTCTGTATCTGTTCCTTCTGCTCCTCCATAATCCGTACATATGCCATCTTGATTTATATCACGAGTAATTGAATTACCTTCAATTTTTAACGCATCATAATTAGGGGGCGCATCTGCAGCAGCATAACCCAAAATAGAAACCTTCCCAAAAACAAACAACAGCAAAACAACTAAAAGAAAAACCTCAACGCCAAGCAAAAGAAAATAATGTTTTAATTTTAACTTCCTAAAAATATTTTTGCGTTTTTGTTTCATCTTATGCAACACTCACACCTTTTAATAAGCGAAGATTGTTTTTTAATATTTCTGTTATTTTATTCTTTCCTTAACCAATTTAATTAACGTATTTATAATTTTCGTAATTCTCGCAGAATTATTTTTTATAAAATCAGTGCGGACTGAAAAACCTTCGTAAGAAATTCTGTTTCGGTACTCTCTTAAATCCTGCAAAAATTGTTCATCAGATAAATTAAAACCATATCCGTTACAAATGTAATTTATTAGTTCAAAATGCGCTTTTTCACCCTTGAATTTTACTCCCTCAGTAAAACAAAGTGCCTCGCAAAGTTTGTGAATAATATCATAATAATCAATCAGGGAATTTGAAGGATATTTAGTTATATTGAATTCGTTAAGTCGTTTAAGTGTTATTTCGGCCATCTCAAGCAATGCTCTTGCTTTCCCAAAGTCCTTTTCAATATGCATTTTCATTTAAATGCTCCAAGGTAACCATATAAAATTATGCCGTTAACAATATTATTTTTTAATTCTGTTGAATATTTGCTGAATTTTTCCTTAAAATGAATTTGTATTTTTCTTCCCAGAATTTTTTCAAACCCAGATAAATCAATTTTCTCCGATGAACATTCAAGGAACAAATCAATATCGCTGTCTTCAACATCTTCTCCTCTTGCATAGCTTCCAAAAAGAACAATTGAATTTGGCATTAATTTATCTCTCAAAAAAATCACAACCCCAGAAGATATTATCTCAAGAAGGTTATTAATTTTCTTATAATCTTTGTAAGAAATGCTTTCTAAATTAGATGAAAAAATAGGAAACTTTCTCTTGCCTTTCTTCTCAATGCTTTCATTAATTATCAATTCTTTCTTCAGTAATTTCAGAATTTTATAAATAGAAGTATGTGCTACACCAGATTTTCTAGAAATTTCTTTAAGATAATGCTTTTCTGTCGGCTCCTTGAAAAAAACCCTGGCTATTTTCAGTTCAGTACAATTTTGTAACATATAGTACATATATGTAACAAGTATTTAAATCTTATGACAGAATTATGTACTATGTATAAAAGGAATATACAAATATTTTTTCGCAGAAAATATTATTTCAGCCCTTCAAATCCTCAACTTCTTTTTCTAGTTCAGCAATTCTTTCATTTTGATTTTCAATTTGTTTTTGCTGTTGCTTCACTGCTTCAATCAAAACAGCAACGACATTTCCATATTTTACTGACTTCATTCCGTCGCTGTTTGTAACAACTAATTCAGGAAAAACATTTTCAACATCTTGCGCAATCAAACCCATATTTTGTTCTCCGTTTTCTTTCCAATTAAACCTAACACCTTGAAGTTCTTGAACTTTTTCCAAAGAATTTTCCAAAGGAACAATGTTCTCCTTCAACCTTGAATCAGAAGAATACAAAAAGTCCTGCGCTTTCACGGCTCCTGCAACTTCTAATTTTTCCGAAGGTGAATTTGTCCCGATACCAACTTTCCCATCGCTCTTTATAGAAATACCTGAACTACCCCCAATACCTGTTGCATAAGACAAACGAAAGGCATCGTCAGAAGCACGATAACCAATGTAAGCAGGTTTAAAGACACCATCTTTTCTGCCATTAAAATTCAACCAAACATCTGCGTTTGCATCACTACCATCATTATTTATAGACATTCCATCATTTTCATTGGTTGTTGTTAAGGTTATCCCTCTCGCTCCTGCAGAATCTGGAGACACAACCTCTAATCTATTCTTTGGATTGCTTGTTCCTATTCCAACATTTCCACTGGTTTTCAAAATTGAAAGATAATTGGTTGACGTTCCAGCACTAACTTCAGATCCAGCACTAACTTCAGATATACTAAATCTTCCCACAGTTGCACCACCACTACTAACCGTTTGTATAAGTCGCCATGTCGTTCCAGCAGAATGTGTTGACTTAATATCTATCAGAGAATCACCGGCAGTTTCAGCATTGATAAATCCATTAACAATCAAATTACCACCAGCATAACTTCCAATATCTCCTCCAGATGATGTTGGCCAACTTGTAATACAAGAACTACTTCCTGTTCCTATACAATATTTTTTCGCATAAACTGTATCCCATGGAAGATTAGAAGCACCCAAAGTTAAGACCGACCCGCCAGTTGGATAAGGAGAAAGTGAGCTTCCAACCCTTATAACACTCCCCACAGCACCATTTACCACTGATTGAATACAAGTGTACCCTGAACAATCTTTTAT
>JBBSYQ010000007.1:0-9141 GCA_038045145.1 Nanobdellota archaeon | reverse complement strand
GACTTCCTTAATGTTTTTTTGGAAAGGTATGTTCTGAAAAAAGGGAATAAATTTATTTATCTGTTTGGGTTATTTTTTGCTCTAACATCTTTGACGAGAATGCAATATCTCATGTTCGCATTTCCGCTTGTTGTGTTTTTATTTACAAAAGAAAAATTCAAGTTTTTATTAAATAAACATTTATGGATTGCCGCGGGAATTTTTGTTTTGATTTTCATTCCGCAAATGGTAATGCATTACCAACATTTTGGAAACCCCCTTATTGATTTATCAAGTTATTACTTTGGTATCGGTGAATCTCCAACGGGAGAACTGGGAGCTGAAGGATCGGAATCAAAACCGCTTGCATATTTCCTTAATCTTCCTTACATCTTGGACGGAAATCAAAAAGGTTATTCCAACCTATTAGTTTTTAGTCCAATGTACATACTTTTTGTAATTGGGGCATTTATGCTGTTTATTGAAATGATTTTAGGCATTGATCAAATATTCAAAAACGACAGAATCCAAAAAATCTTCTTTATATTTCTCTGGATTATTTTTACTTTTTTCATATTGGGATACAAACTGGCACCTCAGCTGGAACAAAGACATATAGACCAGACACTTCCTTTTTTATTTTTAATCGCGACATACCCCCTTATGAATTTGATTAAGATATCCAGAGATAAGTTTAACATCGGGGAAAAAAACGCTTTCTTAATTGTTATATTCCTTTTGTTTTTATTAATAATTCCAAACATTTTATTCGGAAATAATCTGATAGATGCAAAAAAAACTTCTTATTTAGAAGTGAAACAGGCAGGATTATGGATAAAAGATCACTCTAATCCGGAAGATATTGTTATCTCTGATTCTCTGCCGCAAATTACTTACTATTCAGAGAGATCAACATACCCCTTTAATTTAGCTTATCGTAGAGATATCACGAGACAAAATGAATCAGCTTTGTTAGATTTTATTAGCTCGAATAAACCAAAGTTTATGACACTGACTGCATTTGAGAGACAAGATGACTGGGCTATCGCATTCCCTCAGAATCACCCCGAGATGGTTGTTCCAGTACAAGTTTACAAACAAAATGAGCAGCCTGTTTTTGTAATTTATCAGTTTAATTATAATTCTTCTTAGTCCTTATTTTTTGTATCTAAAAACAAAAATCTGCGTTACTGTGAAGAAATTTATCTTTTTTTCCATAATAAAATTTTCCTTTAATAGATGGACAATTTTTTCGTAACGAGTTATATGTTCTGCCGGAACTTCTGCCTTGCCGACGAGCTTTCTAACTTTCCTTGAAATCCAATTTTCCGTAGGCTGTGAAACAACTAATTCAAATTCATTATTCATTTTTTTGAAATTTTCAAGAATTTTTTTTGTTTCGCTTATAGGGATATGCTCAAAAACATCCAGAACAAAAATTTTTGTCGGTTTTATTTTCCTGTAATCTTTTATGAAAGTTTTCTCAGGATTTGTATCATAACCAAAAATTTTGTAATCTTTCAGCTTTTTTTCTAACCATCCCCCGCCGCAGCCAAAATCAAGGATTATGTCATCCTTTTTCAGCTTCGCTATTCTTATTGCCTTGTCAACTTTCCATCTGAAATACAAACCCACGAGAAAATTTTTGCTTTCATAAGTGTTTTCAAGTTTGTTGTCTTCCATTTTTATATAAGGCCTATACCCTTTAAATCTTTTTTACCTCAATAAAACTTATAAATAATCTTTTCAGAATTTATCTATGAAAAACGACTATGAAAAAAAGACTGCAAAGCAAATGCTTGAATTGGTTGAGAAATATATTTCGTCTTCTGACAAAAAAGAAATTGCGGAAAAGTTAAACAAGATTGCCGACGAGGTTTATTACAAAAATAAAGCAAAGGTTTCACAGAATATGATTGATGTTTCGCTCGCATTGCATTCATTCACAACGGCTTGTTTGGCAGGCGGAAGATTTCAGGATCTTGAAGAATTCGTGCCTGATTTAAAGGAGATAATTGAGGGTTAATTATTTTAAAACTTTAAATTTTACATGAATATCCTGATAAATTCCAGAAAGAAACAAATCAATTTTATTAAGAAACCAGTTAGGAATCCATTTTAAAAACTATGAGGGTTCTCTGTAGATGGAGATTATCTCAAAATGTTTCTTCTGATTGATTTCTGCGGGATGCTCGACGAAGAATTTAAAAGAATTTTCATTGAAGTAATATTTTGTCTTAATATCATTGTGCGCTCCTTTGTTATTAAAGTAAGCTACTTGAATATAGATTATTGCATCTTTCTTGGAGATTCTCCAAAACTCCTCTAAAACTCTTTCAGAATTTTCTAATAATTGCAAAACTTGTCTTGCCTCAATGAAATCATAAGTATTATTTTTTATAGGATAAGGAAATTTGTTAAAATCAAAATCTTCTTTATCGATGTTATCCCATTCTTCTCTTTTGTCTCTTCCTGCACCAAAATTAAGTTTTTTTATCATGTACAGGTACGTGAAAAGTCAATTAAAAACATATCGTTTACTTGTACATGAATGAGAGCAAAATATGTTAACGTTTCAATTCCAGAAGATTTGGCTAAAAAAGTTGATGAATACATTAAAAATTCTAAGTTAGGTTATCGTTCATGAGCTGAAGTTTTAATAGAATCTGTGAGGATATTAATAAACAAAAAGAAATAAGTTCTCTACTAAGTCCCCTTCCCTTCGGTCAATCCACTTAATTTCTCTTTGAACATTTTATATTACGTCGCTTTCCCGACGCTGAACTTCGCGACTGCCAATCCTGTTTTGACATAAGCATTGAATTGCTTTAAATTTCTAACTTCAAGAACTTTCTTCAAAATCATCTTCGGTCTAAAATAATATTCTTTGTAAGCGCGCTTCTGCATTTCCATCATCAACCCGAACTTGCTTTCTCCGTATTCAAATAATGGCTCGTTGAATGCATTGAAGTCCTCCCACTTCTGCGAGAAAACTTTTCCCTCTTTCATTATCTTGTCATAATAAGGGCTTCCTGGAACCGGCGTGTAAACTTGGAACTGCGCGAAATTTAAATCAAGTTCTTTCGCAAACTCAATTGTGTCCAGCATTTCTTTTCTTCCCTCGCCTTCATTTCCAAACATGAAAAATCCTTCAGTAAGCAATCCTGCCTGTTTTGCCCACTTTACTGCGCGAATTATGTGTTCTTTTGTCTCGCCCTTTCTCATTTTCTTTAAAATTTCAGGATTTCCAGATTCAATTCCGAATGCAACTAAATAAAATCCTGCTTGTTTCATTTTTTTCAGCAACGGCAAAGTGACTCTGTCTGCCCTTATTCCGTTTCCTGTTTTTAATTCCAAATCATACCCTCTTTTAATTAATCCGTCGCAGATTTCTTCAACTCTTTTCGGCATAAATGTGAAATTGTCGTCCAAAAGATTCAATTCTTTTATTCCGTAATTTTTTACGAGATGATCTATTTCTGCAAGGACATTTTCAGGGCTTCTGAATCTGAATTGTTTTCCTTGCGTTCTGAAATTGCTGCAGAATGTGCAACTATATGGGCAACCACGAGAAGTCATTATTGTCGCGAAAGGATATCTCCTTACTCCGGGCGTCCAGTATTTGCTTAAAGGCAAAAGGTCGCGCGCAGGAAAAGGAATCTTGTCCAAATCTTGAATTAATGGACGCGGCGAATTTACTTTTATATTCTTTTTTTTATCTCTATAAGCCAAGCCAAGAATTTTATCTTCGGGTTTCCCCCGTGCGAGTTCAAGAGTTGTTTCTTCAGCCTCGCTAATGATGCAATAATCAATTTCAGGAAATTCCTGCAAAGTTCTTTCAGGCATCATTGTCGGATGCGGTCCGCCGACGGCAATCTTTGCGTTAGGCAAAACGGCTTTCGCTTTTTTTGCTAAAGAATACGCTTCCATTATTGTGTTTGTCGTCGCTGCAATTGCAATCAAGTCGGCATTGCTCCTTGCAATTGCAATTTTTTCCTGCTCATTATTTAATCGCAATGCCGCCAAGTCAAGAATTTTAACTTCAATCCCATTTCCTCTAAGATAACCTCCAATGTAAGCCAAGCCGAGAGGCGGAAGAATCATCGTTGCCTCTTCAGAAACATAACTGTACACTTTCAAATAGTTCGGTGCAATTAAAAGAACTTTCATATTTTAGTAAACAATAGTTAATTTATAAAAGTTATGAAACGTGTTTGTGCAATTCATCCATTGTCAAATTCTTTTTCTTTCCTATCTTATTTAAAATGTAAAATGCTTTCATATCCTTTATTTTAGGATTATAACCATGCATTGCCTTGCATTCTTTTGTCTGCCAGTAATTTGGAAAAAAACAAACTCCCGGATTAGCAAGATAAATCCAATCTCCGTATTTTTTACTTTTCCATTTTATCAATTTGCATTTGCTTATCGGCATTCTGTTCGGCTTTTTGCCCCAGTATCTCGCAAGTGTTGAATCAATAAAGCATTTCTCTGTTTCAGGAACAGAAACAAATTCTTTTATATCAAGCATCCCGTGGTCTGACATTATCATATCCCATTTCATTTTGCTCAAAATTTTGTCAAGTCTTTGAACCTCTTTTTTAACTTCCTCTGATTTTGTTCCGTATTTGTGTGCTATGCCGTCAAGTTCATGGAAAGTTATGTATTTTAGATTAAGCTCTTTGTGAAATGGTTTTTTAACGTCGGTGTCAAACAAATGCAGTTTTTTAAGAGGAATGTTATTTGTTCTAAATAATTCCCAGCCGCAAAACAAATTCCAAAGATTAAGCAAAACATCTATGGGAAACCTGCCAAAAATTTCAAGCCACACAAAATATTTTATCCATTTCCAAGAACTTTTTTCTGTATAATAAAAAAAAGCAAGCTTGTCTGATTCTCCTCTGAAGAAAACCTCCATGCCTCCCCAAAATCCAAGAGGAGTTTCAAGTTCGCCGTGTTGGAGTCCCTTCGTTTTTTCTTTAAGGTAATCCATGTATTCAACATATTCCGGCTTGAAACTGTCAAGCATTACAATTGTTTTCATTTTACAACAACCTCTGCTCATAATACAACCCATATGCTTTTAGGGCTCTTTCTTTCAAATACCAAAAATCCTTTTTTTCAACTTTGATGAATTTTTTTAATTCCCCATAAGCCGATTCAAGATAAGATTCTTTATTTGTTACTTTGAATTTTAATAAAAAATATATTGGGAGAATAAGTCTCAATCCTACATCTTTCCATGTCAGCAACGGAGAAAAATAAATATCATCTTTTTTTCTTAATATGTTGAAATAACCGATATTCAGCTTGTATTGTGCAGGGAAAAAATTGAACCCTATTTTGTGTTTTAAATATGGTTTAAAATAATTATAAGGGAGAATGCGGTTTATTGAAGTTGAAACATCGTCGCTGTTTGTTATTTTTTTTATATAATACTCAAACACCTCCAGAATGTCTTTCAATGCTTCACCCCATAATTTCTCGTGCTCTACATTAAAGTTTAATTTTAATTTAAAATCAGTTGCTTTCTGCACTTTTTCCGCGAGGTTTGGCATTTTTTCATGCAAGTCTGGAAAATCTTTTTTGTAAATTTCTGCGAAGAGTTTGCTTCTTTCTTTTGATGTAGGCGCAAACTTTTTATCAAGAATTAAAAGCGCTTCGCAAATTGAAATCCAGCATTTGTAACTCCAGAATATTCTAATTTTTTTTTGGTCCTCTTTGTACTCTTCCCTTAAACCCAGAAGCATTGTGTGAAGTTTGTTGAATAAATTTCTTAAACCTTCTGAAACGGGAATTTCTTCAGGTTTTATTTCTTTTATCTCATCTAAAATTCTTTCATCGCCGTAAATAACTTGGCTTCCATATTTAAGTTCATAATATCTTTGCGTATTCATTAACTTTCCAAGTTCTGAATAAGGAATGCATCTCACATCAACATGAAAAAATTTGTTTGAATCATATCCTTCCTCGGGAAAATAAGCAACTTCCAACCCACCCATTCCGATTTCTTTAGAGGCATTCATGGAAATGACATCAAGTTCATTCTCGCTTAATTTTTTTTCTGTAACAACATACAAATCAAAGTCATTGAACGGAACAGGTTTCCCTTTGATGAGTTGCACGCTTCCTTCCCCTTTTCCGAACCCGCCGAAGAGAACTATCGCCTTTGGATTGCAGTTTTTGACAAAACTTTTTATTATTTTATCAAGATAATTTTTCTTTATGTATTCATCAACTTCTTTTCCGTAAGCGGTGTATTTGTTCATTTAAAATTATAGAATTTAAATTTCAATCTTCCAAATCAATTTTGTCCTGCGTGTATTTTTTCCCGGTTTTCAGCGCAATGTACGCTTTTTCAAGCTCAACCCCTACATCTGCCGCGTGATCCAGTTCGCCAATTAAATTTTCTTTCAGCATTGCTGTATAAACTTCCATCGGCGTGTTCCCGCGTATTATAATTCTGACTTTGTTCTCTTTGTAATCGCAGAACGCCGCCTCAATCTTTTTTAATTCTTCGTTAACCCTTATCAAAAAGTATCCTTTCATATCTGGTTTCCACGGGCGTTTTATGCCTGTAGCATTTATTTCTCTCGGTTTTTCCATAGTTATTTCCTTAAAGCCCTTTGCATTATACTTCCCTAGACTAACTGCTTTGTTTTTTTCATCATTCATAAAGGCAAAAAGAAAAATGATTTTATAAGGGTTGTGAAATCGGAGTTTCAAAAACTATTTAAACATTTTTCCTATAAATTGTTATGGCTAAACTATTGTTAATTCAGCCGAATTATCGGAGCGTTTATTCTTATGCAGGAAGCAAAACCGCCACGCCGATTTACCCTCCTTTGGGCTTGGCTTATATTGCTGCTGTTGTTCGCGAGAAAGGGCATGATATTAAAATTATCGAGGCAAATGCATTTGACTTAAATCACGAACAGATAAAAAAGGCAATAGAAGATTATTCTCCGAATTATGTCGCAATGACCGGAGCTTCAAGCATGATGAACGAAATAACTAAATTATGTGAATTGCTTCCAGATAATGTCCAGGTAATTTTCGGCGGAATTCATGCAAGTTCCATGCCTGAAGAAGTTCTTCGAGACTACTCTAAAATAGACATCGTCGTTCGCGGCGAGGGTGAAGAAACAATTGTTGAAATTCTTTCAGGAAAGTCATTGGAAAAAATTGAAGGAGTTTCATTCAGGAAGAAAGGAAAAATCATTCACAACAAGGACTCAAAGTTTATTGAAAATCTCGACGAACTTCCATTACCTGCAAGAGACTTGCTGCCAATGCACAAATATTTTAGCTTTGAAGCAAGAAAATATCCTATTGATTACATTGTTTCAGGGCGCGGATGTCCGTATAAGTGCATATTCTGTGCGGATTTCATAACATCAGGAAGAAAGTTAAGAACAAGAAGTGCGGAAAACATTGTTGCGGAAATTGAACATCTTGTAAAAACATACGGAACGCAGGAAATTGATTTTCAGGATGATAATTTCACACTTTACGCAGACAGGATAAAAAAATTCTGCGACTTGATGATTAAAAAAGGATTGCATAAAAAAGTTATCTGGAAAGTTGCAAACGGAGTGAGATGTGATAAACTTTCCCTTCCAATGTTAAAGCATATGAAGAAAGCTGGATGTTACATGCTTTCTCTTGGCATTGAATCCGGAAATCAGGGAATACTTGACAAGATGAGAAAAGCGGAAAAACTTGAAGACATAAGAAACGCCGCGAAATGGTGTCGTGAAGCAGGCATTGAAACCCGCGGATTGTTTATCTTCGGTTTGCTCGGCGAAAATGAAAAGACAATGCAGGACACTATTAATTTTGCAAAGTCACTTCCTCTTGATACTGCAACTTTCCACGTTTGCATCCCTATGCCTAAAACAGAATACTGGGAAATAATAAAACGGGAAGGAAAATTACTTGATGTCGGGTGGGAAGGATACACTGCCTACTCTGAAGGGGCTTTCACTCACGGTTCTGTGACGCCGGAACTGATGAGCAGGATGCAGAAAAAAGCATACAAGGAATTTTATCTCCGCCCTGAATTCATATTGAGAAGATTTTTGAGAATTCGCACAGCGAAAGATATTAAGTTAACTTTGAAAGGCGGCATGGAAGTTTTGAAGTTCGCGGGGAATTGAAGGTAAAGAATTTGAACACATTTTGGTTATAATAAAATTTATAAAGTTTATATTTCTAATAAAATAACCTAATTCGTTTAAGGGAATAAAAGAGGGGAGATGAATAAGTTGAGAAAGCCTCTTTATATTCCAGCTTTCTTGTAAAATAGAGAATTTTAAAGAGAATTGCCTTCGGCAATTTATTAATTAACTGAAAGGAGGTATAAAAAATGAACAACAAAGCTGAAGCAGGACTTATAGTATCCTTCATAGTGGGACTTTTATTTGGTGCTATACTTACTTGGGTTTACTACGTGGGTTTTTTAAATCCTGGCGTCACCTGTCCACAATATAAATGTGAACCCTCTACGACGGATGCTAAAAGCCAAATAATTGGTAGCAATTTTTGTGAAGGAGAAAAAGGTTTTTTAACAGGTTCAGATATTTGTACTATTAGTTTAAAAAATCTAGAGGAAAAACAGGGAGCATATTTCACAGTTAATATGGCTTGTAAAACTTTAGATGACGATATTCCTCAAATATTACCTAATAAACAATATCTGGCACCACAAGAAACAAAATCTTTTACAACAACATATGATGTCGGTGGAAAGGAATGGAAGTGTTCTGTACAAAACATAATTGGTGAAACAGTAAACTCTTGTGTATTAAAACCGCAATAATGAGAACAAATTTTTTTATTTATTTTTTCTTTTCTTATTTTATCCATCTTCTTTCTTCATCCCGCTCTTATCCGCTCCCGCGAATTGCACCAAATGCCCGACGACAGCTTTCACCCCATTCAATGTGTAAACAACATCCTGCATATCCCTGATTCTCTTCAAATGTTGGAATACATATCTTGGATCAAGATAAATTCTGTAATTCATTTGACATAATTTTTGAACTTCATCAGGAGTCATTCCTGGCGTTTTGAAAACCGGCTCTGTCATGTCAAACCTTTCATAATCTATAGGATTGAATCTGAACCATCCCTTTTCTTTTCCTTCTTCATACAACGGCG
>JBBSYQ010000006.1:0-46057 GCA_038045145.1 Nanobdellota archaeon | reverse complement strand
ATGAGAACATGAGTTATTTCTTCGGGGGAACTACTTTATCAATATACAACCATACTCAAACAATGTCTCTGCCCGGACCTAAAAATCTTGAATCAGAAGGAATTGAAATGCCTGGCGACGGACAAGTTGGATTGTTCGTAAGATGCAGGGATGCAAGCGGCAACGCAAATGTTGCAAACTTCGTGTTCAGATTCTGCGTTCAACAAGGTCCTGATACAACTCCTCCTTTAATAGATTCGACGAGCATACCTAATGAAATGCCTATTGCTTACAATCAGAGTTCAGTAGATATGCAGTTATTTGTCAACGAGCCTGCGGAATGCAAGTGGAGTCATCGCGACCAGAGTTACGACAAAATGGAAGAAACAATGACATGCTCATTAAGAACAATTGAAATGAACGCGAGAATGCTTTACTCATGTTCCGCGACGCTTACAGGACTGAAAGACAGATTTGACAACGAGTTTTATTTCAGATGCAAAGACCAGCCAAATGCGCAGCAGGCAAGCGACAGAAATGTCAATGAAGAATCTTATAAATTAATCCTTAAGGGAACACAGCCGTTGGTAATTGATTCTGCATCTCCAAATAATATTACAGTAAAAGATTCAACAAATACTGTAAAGGTAACTTTAAACGCAAAAACATCTGCGGGTTATGACGAGGGAAAATCAGTATGCTACTTCAGTGAAACCGGAGAAGACAAAGATTATGTTGCATTCTTCAACACAAATTCATACCAGCACTCGCAGGATTTATGGCTGCTTGGAGATTTATCCTACATTTATTACATAAAATGCATTGACCTCGGCGGAAACGCGGATTCAAAAACAATAAACTTTGATGTTGAATCAGACACCGAATCGCCGATTGTTGTGAGGACTTACAAAGAAGAAAGATACCTAAAGATAATCACAAATGAAGAGGCATCGTGTGTTTATGATGATGTTGACTGTTCTTATCCTTTAGAAGACGGAATAAAAATGACTGCGATAAACAAAATAAATCATTTCACAGACTGGAAAACATCGTCGGACTTTTACATAAAGTGCAAGGATGTGTATGGAAATCAGCCGGCGCCAAATAAGTGCAGCATAGTAATAAGAGCATTCGGCAACAAACAATAAAAAATAATCACTCCAAACTTCATCATATTTTATGATACCTAATTTAGCAATTAAAATCTTACGAACGAACTGATGAGTGAGTCATTTTATTTGTTTAACAAGTCAGGCAAAATCAGAACTTTTTAAAGATTATCGTGTTTATGTATTGCTAACTCTACGGGACTTTTAGGAATGCCTGTAAGGTTTGTAAATTATGAAATTTTCACAAAGATTTAAATATTTGATTGATTAAATTATAATAAGTTTATGAGCTATTTTTTCTTTTGAAAAGGTTTATAAATAATAAAGGAGAAAAATGTATATGGAAAACAAATTTATGAAGATAGAATATATGAAAAGAAAAGAAATAAATTTTGACGAGAAGAATACGTCTATTAAAGCAAGAGCTGTAATAGAAAAAGCAGGACAAAACGATAATCTTATTCTTAAAGTTAGTATAAACTCTCCTGTATTTATAGAAGACGCAGCACCGCTGACAACAGAAGGTATTCTTTCCATTTGTAAGGAAGATTAAAATGGGCTATGATTTAATAATCATAGACAGCATTATATGTGATTCTTATCTTGAAATTATGTATGATGGAGATAATCCCAATAGAAAACCTTTATTAGAATTACAAACAATGTCTGCAGATTTAATCGCAAATAAAAAAGATGGATTACTATTAATAACTTCTAAAACAAAAGAAGTAATGGAGAAGAAATATTTTAACAATGCCCTACCAATTTCTTTAAGTTGTCTATTAGGAGCATGCAAGGAAATAGATATTTTTTCTAAAGATGAAGTTGATTCTATAGTAAAAGCTTCAAGTTTATTATTTTGGAAAAAAGTAAAATTTTGTGTTTTAACAGGCAACTCATTGTTGAAAGAGAGGTTGTCATTTCTTAAGTTTAAAGTTTACGATTTTTCAGAAACTCAAAAGTTATTTAGTGAATTGTGATTTCTTTTTTCTCGGCTCTTTATCCCAGCGTGCAGTTTTACACTTTGGGCAAGTTAGAGGTCGTTCATCTCCACGAGAAAACCAAATATGATTGCACTTATTGCATTTATAAGCTGTCTTTCCAAACTCTTTAATTTTTATTTCAGCCATATACATCATAAGTAATAATTCTTTATAAATCTTCCTTAATAGAGAAAGGTTTATATAGTAAGGTATACTCAATAAAGTAAGGTTAATTAAGTAATATGGAGCAAACAAACAACAACATAGAATATAAAAAAGTATTGAAATGTCCTAAATGCAATTCAGAGAAGATAATAAAAAGAGGACAGCGAAGAACACAGAACAGAGGATTAATACAGAGATACGGCTGTCAAGAATGTGGAAAAAGGTTTGTTGAAGATTTAGGATTTTGGAAAATGAAAAATGCTCCGCAAAAAGTAACTTTATGTTTGGATTTATTTTATAGAGGAATTTCAACGAGAAAAGTTCAGGAGCATTTGCAGGCTTTCTATCCGCACAACAGCTCTAATGTTTCAATTTATAAATGGATTTTAAAATATTCTAAAATGATTTATGGCTTCACTGATAATCTAAAAATAAACTGCGGTGAAGAAATGCAGGTTGATGAGATGGAATATGGAAGAAAGGGAAAGAAAAATCATTCTTGGTTTATTGACGCTATTGATACTGAAACTCGTTTTATGGTTGCTTCTAATTTCTGCAAATCAAGAAGCGGAAATGAAATAAAAAAAGTTATTGGGAAAGCCAAAGAAAAAACTGATGAGCAAATAAAAATATGCACGACAGACGGATTTTTTGCATATTTGAAAGTCGTTAAATCGGTTTTCGGCTACAATAATAAATTAGGAAAACATAATGTATTGCATAACAGAGTTACGCAGTTAAAAAATGAGGGCTTCAATCATAAAGTTGAAAGAATGCACAGCAACATAAGAGCAAGGACAAAAACTTTCAGAGGCGTTCATAATTCAATAGAAGCGAGAAACGCTATTATGAAAGGACTTTCAATCTACTATAATTTTATTCGTTCACATCAAGCCATAGGATGTGAACCTTACAAATTAGCCATTCCTGAATTAAAACTTGGCAATAACAAATGGCTTGACTTGATTAAACTTTCAAACACAAATAATTTAAAATGAAAGATTATAAGAAAAAGTATAAAAGAATGGCGGATAAAATTAATGAGATTGAATTAAATAAAACTTATCTTGGAGATTGCATGGAATTGTCTAAAAAACTTCCAGATAATTACATTGATTTAGTTGTTACTTCTCCGCCTTATGCAGATACAGTTTCTTATGGAAAATTTGTTGAAGTTTTTAATCCTGAAGAATATGTTAATTGGTTCTTAGAATTGTTTAAGGAAGCCCAGAGATTTTTAAAACCAACTGGTTCATTTATACTTAACATAAATGATAGAGCTACAAACGGAGAAAGAAGCACTTATGTTTTTGAGTTGGTTCATAGAATAGTTAAAGAAACAGGATTAAAATTGTTTGATAGATATATTTGGTTCAAAAAATCAGCTTTGCCTATGACGGGAGAAAAAAGGTTGAATGATAGAGTGGAATATATTTTCCATTTTGTAAAAGATAGCAAAAATTTCAAGACATATACGGACAGAATAAGAGAACCTTATGCAGAGGTTTCATTAAAGAGATTTAAAAATAAAGTTCATGGTAATGATATTGTAAGAGCAGATGGAACAACGGAACTTTCTCAAAGAGGAAGCAGTAAACCACATCCATTAGGAAAAAAACCAATAACGGTTTTTAGATTTGATACGGGTTCAGCATTAAGAGGGTTGGAACATCCAGCACCATTTCATCCACAATTACCAGAATTTTTTATAAAATGGCTTACTGATGAGGGAGATATAATTCTTGACCCATTTATGGGGGGCGGAACTGTTGCAGAAGTTTCGTTAAAAATGAAAAGAAAATATATCGGTTTTGATGTTAATCAGAAATACATAGACTTAATAGAAAAAAGATTGAAACAATCTTTCCCAAATAAAAACCTTAACGAATTTTCAAAATAATTTTTTTCTGACTATATTGGACCATTTAGTTTTTGGCTCTAATTTTCCAATAACAATGATTTCTGGACGACTTGATTTTATTTCAGCGGGAATTTTCAATGATGTAAAACTACTATGTTCGCTATGTTCTCCGAGCCATTTTGCTTCCATATCATCCCAAACAAAAACCGCCAATTCTGTAATAAATCCTTTATTTTTATCTTCGCTTAATTTCAAATCTCTATTAATAGCATAATTTATCAAAATGTAATTATCACATTTTGAAGCTGAATGGGTAGCACCCGTAAAGGAATTTAATGCTTGACTTGATTTAATTTCCCACCTCATAATTTCTCCATCTGGAAAAACTATTCCCATATCTCCAATAGGGTCGTTAATTGGAATAACTTTTATTTCTGGAAATTTCTTTTTTAGATGTTCTGAAATAGTGTCAATAATCGCATTTTCCCATAAATCAAACATTCTTACAGTTAGAAAAACTGTTTTTTGTCCTAATTGCCCTTTATATTTTGAATCTGGATATTTTTCATTTATGGAAAGATTTTTACGACAACAAACATTAAAAGCATCGTCCAGATTTTCTTCAAGATAATTTATTATGTTTTCTGTGTAAAGCTTAGGATTTCTTAATTCTTTTAATATGGCTTTTTTCAATTCATCTTTCTTCATGAAAAAGGAAAGATTTTTTACCTTTTATTGTTTTCTAAAAGTCCCGTAGAGTTAGCAATACATCGTGTTTAATTCCATAGCAAATTTTATAAGTTAGAAACTTCTTTTTAATCAATGACAAAAAGGGGGCAGTTGAACTTATCTTTTGGCATGATTTTTTCCATTATCCTGATAATTATTTTTATAATCTTTGCATTTTACGCCATACAAAAATTTCTTAGCTGGCAAAACTCTGCACAAATCGGAAAATTCAAAAATGATTTGCAATCAGACATTGACAGAATATGGCAGAGCTCCAAAGGAAGCCAGGAAAAAGAATATTTTCTTCCGACGAAAATAAAATACGTATGTTTTGCGGATTATGAAATCAACGACGGAGCAAGAGGAAACAACAGAAATTTTTACGATGAACTTGAACTTGTTTATTATGGAGAAGAAAATATGTTCTTTTATCCCGTCGGTTCCGGCGAAGGAGATGATTCAAATAAAATAAATAATATTGACATTGATTCAATGGTGCAAAATGAAAATCCTTATTGTTTTGAAAATGCAAACGGCAGAATAAATCTGATAATTAAAAAAGATTTTGGGGAGGCACTTGTAAAACTTGAAAGAACATGAAAAGAGGGCAGTTACAAATTTCCTTTGCATGGCTTTTTGCAATCATAGTTGGCGCGTTCATCTTATTTCTTGCTATTTTTGCGACGACAAAAATTATCAATACAGAACAGACGGCGGTTGATGCGCAAACCGCCAAAGAAATAGGCGTGTTGTTAAATCCGCTTGAAACGGGTTTTGAGACTGGAAAAAAAACAACATTGATTCTGCCGTCGGAAACAAGAATTTATAACAGATGCGATAATGAAGGTGTTTTTGGCGGACAAACAATAAGAATCTCGCAAAAAAGCTTTAACAAATGGACAGATACCGACGTTAACATCCGGCTTGAAAACAAAAATATCTTTTCAGGGAATTACAGCGAGGGAAAAAAATTCTTCCTTTTTTCAAAGCCGTTTGAATTTCCATTCAAAGTCGCGGATGTCATTTATTTGATTTCCTCAAACGACAATTATTGTTTTGCCGACGCGCCGGACAGAGTAAAAGAAGAAATTTCAAACTTGAATCTTGAAAATATTTTCTTCACAAATTGCCCCGCAGATTCAATTGAAGTGTGTTTTAATGGAGGAAACTGCGATGTTAATGTTGATGAGAACAATTACATCGTTGAAAAAGATGAAAATTTAACAAAATATTACGGAGACTCTTTGATGTATGCCACAATTTTCTCTGACAAGGAAACTTATGAATGTCAATTGAAGAGACTGATGCAAAGAGGCAAGGAACTTGCCCTTATTTATGAAGACAAAGCACAAATAGTATCTCAAGCAGGATGCAGTTCAAATTTAATTCCAGAATTAAGTTCGTTGACAAGCTCGGAAGAATCTTTTGAAAATTCCGCAAGTCTGAATCAGATGATTAATAATCTTGAAAATCTAAAGGAAAAAAACGGATTTGCCGAATGCAAATTATGGTAAAATGAAATAATGAAAATAAGAATAGCAAAAAAAGAAGATTTTGAGCAGTATCTGGAGTTAAACAGAAAAAGTTTGAGAGAATATTCTAAAATATCTTTACAAAAAATTCCCATAAATAATAAAAAGATAAAAAAAGAATTTGATTTTATTTTCAAGAATCAAAGAAGATTTATGTTGGTTTCAGAAGAAAACAGGATAATTACAGGGTATTTAATTTGGATATTGCTTACAGATACTTTTCAAAAAACAGGCTATGTCGATGATTTGTTTATTAAAAAAGAATTTAGAAAAAAGGGTATTGCCAAAGAATTAATAAAAAAATTTATTAAAGTTGCAAAAAACAAAGGCGTTAAGAAATTTAGATTGAATGTAAATGTAAAGAATAAAAAAGCAATAAAATTATACAATAAATTTGGTTTTAAAATAACGCACTATGAAATGCAAAAATAAAATGAAGAACGGGCAAATAAAAATACAGCAAATGGCTTTTATGCTGATGGCAATCACGCTTTTTTTTGTTCTCGTCGGAATGTTTGTTCTGACATTTTTTTTGGCGCAGTTAAGGGAGTCTGCAGGAATTTTAGAAGAAAGAAACGCGCTCTTGCTTGTCATGAAACTCGCGAACTCGCCGGAATTTTCGTGCGGCGAATCCTTCGGAAGCAAAATAAATTGCATTGACGCGGACAAAGTAATGGCATTAAAAAATCACATAAATGATTATTCAGATTTCTGGGGAGTTTCAGGAATTGAAATAAGAAAAATATATCCAATTTCAGATGGAACAGAATGCAATCAAGAAAATTATCCTGATTGCAGCATAATAAAAATTTCAAATATAAATGCAGGACATTCAAACTTCGTGTCTTTGTGCAGAAAAGCAAACATGGAGGGGAAAGTTTATGACAAATGCGAGATTGCATTGCTTACAGCAGGATATGATTAAAATTGTTAAAAAAGTTAAAAAGTAAATGAAAAACAAAAAAGCCCAAGAGGAGATGGTTGGATTTGCGCTGATTATAATAGTCGTGGCTGTGATTTTGCTCGTGTTCTTGAGTTTTTCCCTGCGAACAGGGCAGAAAGAACCTGTTGAAAGTTATGAGGTTGAAAGTTTTATACAATCGTTTTTGCAATATACATCTGATTGTTCTGATAATTTTGGAAATATGGAAATACAAGAGCTTATTTTTGCATGCAATGAAAATATAATCTGTGTTGATGAAAGAGACACGTGCGAGGTGTTAAGAGGAACTCTTACAAATATTGTTGGGGAAAGCTGGAAAACAGGGAGCGATAGACCTGTAAAAGGTTATGAATTATTGATAAGCTCGAGTTCAGGGGAGATAATGAATCTAATAGAAGGAGAAAGAACAACGAATTTAAAGGGTGCAACACAACCTTTCTTCAAAGGAGGAGAATCTTTTGATATAACTTTCACGGCTTATTACGAATCTAATTAGACACTACAACTTTACATTTATTGTAAGGTTATCCACTACAACCTCTGGGCGATGCCTTATTCTGTTTTTTGTCCTCTCTTCAGTTAGTTCAATGAAACCAAATCTTTCAAGGAGTTTTATATCATCGTTCACAGACTTAAATCCGCGTTTTAGAATCTTTGCCAGTTGATAAATAGAGCCGGGTTTTTGAGTCTTTATTGTATGGAGAATCCGTGCCTTTTCATTGCTTAAAAGTTGCCTTAACGCAAGTATTCCGGAGAAATCATAATCTTCTTTTGAAAACACCGCCTTCCTGAATATTGAAAAAGCGCCTTGAGATTCTGTGACTGTAATTTCCCTTGTTTTTGTCCTCGTTGTCATGTCAAATACCCAACTTATTCTTAAAAACATATCTTTTGCATTTATATATCTTTCTAGAATATATATTATATTTTTTTACCCTATATGAAAATTCAACAAATTTCATAACAATAGGAACACCCCTAAAATGTATATCATAATAAAGTGACAGCATAACCTTTATAAATAAAACTCATAAAATAAGGTTTAGTGGGGTATCCAAGGTAAGATTTCGGGAAAAGCTTTTTAAATAGAAGTTAATTCTGGTTTAGTACACCATAAGGTGTTCTAATAGGGGATAAAGTGGTAGACAAATACGATAAAAACAGAGGTGTTGCATTCATATTCAACCTGAAAAAGCAGTCTTACCCTATGTCTGTCTTTTTTGGGGAGAAAAAAGTTGCCTTAGGCAATATAGTTAATGGGGTGAAAGGAGGTATAAAAAAGAAAGATGTTTAATTTAAAAAAGAGTTTTAAGAAAATATCAGCAATAGGAGCAAGTGCATTGATGGTTGGTATGACTGCAGGCGTTGCTGCTGCTGCAACCTATCCGGCACCATTCGTGTCCGGAGGAGTTGCAAGCGTAGCTGTTGTATATGGAACTGGTTCAGGGGTATCTATATTAGATGCTGTTGAAGCAGGAAACATACAAGGTAACTTGCAGACATATATGAGCACAACATCAGGAACAACTGGAGGAAGTGTTTCAGGAGAAGCTGCTGCTTTATTTACAGGCGGAACAAAGATTTATGTTAATGACAGTTTGAACACAGTAACAAACGTATTAACAAAAGCTAATCTCCCAACTGTATTAATGGACGATTCTTTTTCAGGAAATGTAGATGCTTCAATGACTCAAATAATTGACATTGGTTCAAATCCAAGAATTACCTTTAAAAGGCAACCTGCAACTTCTGATGACCCAAACTACGCTTTAACAACAAGTACGACACAAGCTAATTACATATATAACACAACTGCTACATTTAGCAAAGCTGTAAACTTTAGCCATGCTGATTCAGAAGGTCAAAACATAAAGTTATTTGGAATGGATTTTACTATAAGTTCTTCAACTGACACTAATACAATTGTACTCTTGAAAAGTGCTAAAAAATTAGATTTAAGCAGTGATGCACCAACAGCAGAAGTAACTGTCGCAGGAGCAACATATACTATTGAATTAATTTCTGCTTCAGACAGTGCTGCAAGTGTAAGGGTTACAGATAGTACGGGAAAAAGCGATAGTAAGGAAATTAACGAAGCTGCTTCAAAGAAAATTAACGGAATCACAATTGCGGTAACAACTGCAGATGAAACAAACTTAAAATTATCTGCAACAATTGTAGCCGGAAGTGATAAAGTAACTCTGGAAGATAACAGTGCTGTTAAAACAGGAGAAGACGATTCCAGCATTGATGGAACATTAGTTGACTTTGAAACTGGAAACCCAAATAATTTGAGTTCATTGACTATAAGCGTGTATGCGCCAGAATCAGATATGGATGCTATCAAAGCAGGGGAATCTTTTGTTGACCCTCTCTACGGAACATTCAAGGTAAATTTTGCTGGATTGAATATCGCAAGAGATTCAACAGCAAGAGAAGCCATTACCATAACTGCAAACAGTGATGATAAGATGAATGTAAAATTCAAAGAATATAGAGGCAATGAAAAAGAATTCCAATGGACTAAAGATATTGTAGGGAATGTTAGACCGGGTGTAACAGGCGGTCCTCAATTAATGATTGATGATGACAACAGAAATCTTACAGTAGCTGAAATGGGCAATATCACTCGTCAAAGTTATGTTGTTGTAGGAAATGAAGACGAAGGTTATTTGTTAAAACTAGCAAATGCCAAGAACGATTCATCAGACATTTCAAGTAACACTGCGGGCGATGAAGTTGAATTCACAGATGTGATGTCAGGAGAAACTCTTCCAAAAACTATTTGGACATCTGATGGAGTTGGAAGCGTTATAATAGGTGGAAAAACTTACGGCGTTTATTTAGATGGCGCTGCGGGCATTTCCTCAGAAAGCTACCAAGTTCATTTGGATTATCCAGATAGCAGTGGAAACGGAGTTGTAGTTTTGTTCCCAACGATACAAACATCAAAAGGAGCAAAGGTTGCATTTTATCAACCAACAGAATTGCTATTCAATAGCACTGGAATAAGGGCTGGAAATGTAATTCAATACAACATCACAGAAATCAAAATTCCAGACGGAGATGGATATGAAAGTGCTACAGTAGTTCAAACTTCACCTGGAAGTATAGCAGAGTACAACTCTATGTGGAACATAACTCGTGATGGAGCTACTGGATACCTTAATACGAGCGGTTATCACGCCACTACTATGGAAAACAACACGCTTAACTGGAGCGTAGGCGGACTTAAATTTGTATTTACGAACCATAATTTGACTAATGGTGGAACATCAACAAGCGAGCCAGCAGGTCAACCAGCAATGATTTATCTTGCAGACCCAGTTACAGGAGGTTTGATTAACCAATCAGCATTGATTGTATGGGAAGAAAAAGACGATAACAGCGTATACCATGCAAACATCATTTTGCTTGAAACAGGTAGAACTGGAGATGATGGACTAGGAGTAGATACTACAGGTTCTGGAGATACATGGAGCAATGTTTCATCACTATGGAGAACTTCTCTATCAAGTAACAGCAAAGTAACAGAAGCTGCTGATTTGTGGGGAAGCATATTGACACTTGACTCTGGAGATTCAGACCAACCACTTGCTACATTAAGTTATCCTGATGAACAAGTGTATGCGCAATTGTATGTTGCTAAAAACGATGCGACTGTAACTGCAGGAACAACTGGTTCAGCAGGCGTAACTGCACTTGGAGATGTTCTTGTAACAGACTCTGAAGTTGCATCAGTAAGCACAAAGAACTTAATTGTTATTGGCGGAAGCTGTATTAACAGCGCTGCTGCTACACTTTTAGGAGGAGCTTATTGTAGTGCTGACTTTACAGAGCAGACAGGCGTTGGTTCAGGACAATTCCTGATACAAAGCTTTGCTGACAAGTACACTACAGGCAAGATTGCATTGCTTGTTGCGGGTTACGAAAGAGATGACACTGTAAATGCTGCAAAATACTTAAGAACACAGGCTGTAACAACAGACGGTGGAACAAAGTATAAAGGAACTTCTGCGACAAGCGCTACGCTTGTAACAGAAACAACAAATTCATCAGCTTAAGTTCAAAACAAAAATAAATTTTCTTTTTCTTTTCTTTTTTTATCTTTTAGCGGGAGCTTTTTAGAGATAGGGAATTTAGTAGTATATTATTAAGAGAAAATATTTAATTAGAGCATAGGAAGAGGATTAATTTTTTAAATTAAGGTAGTTTATAATTATCATGCGAAAACTAACATCAAAAGCTGAAGATGCAAGAAAAAACAGGAGGAATCAAATATTCCTCGGGATGATTCTGGTTTTTATAATGTTATTTAGCGTTCTCGGATATTCTTTTCAGGGAAATGTGGGGGAAAACGCGGAAAGCACAGACAAAATAAATTATAATGGATTTGAATTTACAAAGCAGGGAGATTTCTGGCTTTTGAACAAAAATGAAATTAATTTCATTTTTAAAAACAACCCCAAAGAAGTTAGTGCAATTTATTTTTCAGGAAAATTAATTGATTACGAAAATAAAATGCTATATGTTTATTCCGAGAGTGCCGAAGCTGAATCTGAAATAAGAGCGAACATGTTCCAGTTTGTTGCCGGCATTGAAAATGCATGTCCTGAAAATTCTAACTGCAGCGGCAATTTGCCTGTAAAAAAATGCGATGAGAATTTTATTATAATAAAAGAAAGTGAGGAAGAAAGAATAACACGCGATATGAACTGCATTTTTTTAGAAGGCAGTGGAGAAGAACTGATTAAGGTAGCCGATGAATTTTTATTTAATATCCTTGATGTAAGACAATAAAAGTTAAAAAGGAAGAAAATTAATTTCTAAGATGGCAATAAAGAGAAAATCAAAAAAGGAAACAAAAGAAGAAGTTACGGAATTTTTTGAAGTTGAGAAAGACGGCGGAGAAAAAATAGTAAAAGCCGTTGGCGAGGAAGAAGAAAAAACAGAAACGAAAAATCAGGGAAAAGAAGAGAATAAAATTCTGCGGAATATTTTTATAATAATTGGGGTTTTGATTATTTTGATTTTTGTCGGTTATTTATTTGTTAAAAGCGCAACTAATTTTGAATACAAAGGCGTTGAATATAAAATTGTCAAAGAAGGAGATTTAATTCTCTATCAAACTTCCTTCCCTGTGATGTATGACGGACGAAAGATACCATACAATATTTATCTTAGAAATGACCCAAGAAAATTGGAAGATGTATCATTTAACGGCGAAATTAATCTTAAAAAAGACATGGTAATAAATGCAACCGGAGATTTAAACTGCCAAGGTTACGGGGTGATTGCAATTGCAAATCTTGCAAAAATCGGAATATTCGGGGTTAATGTAATTAAAGATTCAAACGCAACATGCGACGAGAGCGGAAGATATATGTTTCTGCAGATACGGGAATCAAATGAAAGTTCAATCGAGCAAACAGGAGTCTCATGCTACAATCTCAATGTTAATAATTGTGAAGTTCTAAAAGTTACCGAGAAATTTATGACAGAAAGTTTTGCAAAAATCAAAGAAGTTTATCCGTGAGTTTTATTTCTTCTTTTTCTCATCAAAAAATAAACAATCAAGATTGCAACGACAATTAAAATTATAACAAGATTAATTTCCCTGCTTATTAAATTATAATTATTCCTGAAAAAATAACCCACATAAATCAATGTTAATGTCCATATTCCTGCGCCTAACCCTGTGAAAAAAACAAATTTAGGAAAGTTCATTTTTGAAAATCCTGCAGGCAGAGAAATCAACTGCCTTACTCCGGGAATTAGTCTTCCAATGAACGTTGTTATTTCCCCGTATTTCTTGAAATATTCGTCTGATTTGTTCAAATTTTTTTTGGTTAAGAATAAAAATTTCCCGTATTTTTCAATAAGCAAATCAACAACCGTTCTTCCCAGAAACAACGCCAGGAAATAATTTATAAAAGCCCCGAAGAGACTTCCAAGCAATCCTGCGATAAAGACGTAAAGAAAATTCATCTTGCCTGCTGCAACCAAAATCCCCGCCGGAATGAGGATTATTTCACTCGGGAAGGGAACAAAAGAACTTTCAACAGCCATGCCTAGAAAAATTCCAAAATAACTCCCTTTTTGAATCAGCATTAAGAGATATGAGGCCAATTGTGAGATAAGCTCAAATGCCATTTTATTTAAAAACCAAAATTGTCTGCTTCGCAGAATTTAACTGAAGATTATTAATGCCAAATCTGCATGCTAATTTATTATAAAGCACGGATTTATTTATTTTATTATTTTTAATTATTAACATTATTTATCAGGATAATTTAAGATTTTTCCTGCTTAATTTTATTAATGATTTATTGTATAGAAATTTCAAATCAGAATACAGCGGGTAATCTTTTATTTTGAAATATTTTACTTCGGCAAACCAGATTCCTGCGACGAAAATAGTGCTCATGAAATACCAGAAAAATTTATGAGTCAGAATAAACCAAGAAAATCCCTCTAGAAATATCACGCTCAAAGCCAAAATTCTAAAAACATTTATTGTTAAAAGCAAAGCAAAAGAAATTAAAATAAGATTTATTCTTTTTTTAAATTTCATATTCGGCGTTGAAAGGTTAAGAATCAGCAACAGATAATATGCAGAGCCCGCTATGCAGGCTTTTATTATTTCTATAGGGACTTCATTATTCACAACTATGATGTTATCCATCAAAAATGCGTCAAAGAAAATTTTTATCAGGAAAAAGACAGGATAAACAGTCAGGGGAGTAAAAATAAAATAGAAAATCCAGAGATTTGGAATTGCCGCGAGGACAAGAATCGCGTATCTCAAAAAAATACCGAGAAATTTGTTTTTATTTTTCATCAACGATTAAATGAAAATCTATTTAAATAGTTATTCAATATTTATGCCGTATGTAAAATGAAAAAAACAGGAATTTCGTTGTTGGTTTTTTTTGCGGTATTGCTAATTGCAAGTTTTTATTTTGATTCTGAAATTATAAACCTTGTTTCCATGACAAGAAATGGAGCATTGGACAATTTTTTCCTCGGGCTTAGCTTTCTTAGCTCTGAAATAATAATTTTCTTTTTTCTCACAAGTTTGTTCTTATGGCAGGAGCATAAAAGAAAATGGATTATGCCATTGTGGCTCACTCTTGGAATGACAACAATTGCGAGTTTCCTGATTAAATTATCTATGCAGAGAGCGAGGCCGTATCAGCAGGGACTTGTTCAAATCCTTCCCGTATTGGCGGAAGAAAGCCATAACATATGGAACTTTTCTTTTCCTTCATTCCAGGCAGCTTTGGTTTTTTGCGCAATACCAATTCTTTCAAAAGAATTTCCGAGATTCAAATATGTCTGGATTTTTTTCGCCGCGATAATATCTTTTTCCAGAATTTATTTCGGAGTGCATTTTTTAAGCGATGTAATTGCAGGAGGATTAATCGGATATTTAATTGGGTTGTTTATTTTAAAATTTGAAAAAGAAAACAAATTCTGGGAAAGGGTTTATGAGAAGGTTTTTAGAAAAGAGTAGTTAAACCTAAGGGCCTGTAATCAGTTAGATAACTAAAAGAAGTAAAATCTTTGTACCCAACACCAACTAATTTACCTTCAGTGTTCCTCATTGCTCTTCGCGCATATACAATTCCCTCCCCTTATCTGGGGATGTTGTTATTCCAAGAACATATACTAAATCAAAAAGTCCTTTATTATATGGATTTGGAAATTCAATTTCTGCCCTCTCAAAAACAGGATACTCCTCCCTTTTTGTTACAACATCACTTGATATTCTTGGCAATCTTTTTCTAAGAGTCTTGATAAGTAGTTTCTTGTCAATATTTTTTTCTGCCATTTTTTAAAAGAAATTAAAATTTATTATTAAATTAAAAATTAGTTAAATCTCTCCGATAAACACATTCTACTTCTTCCCTTCCTGATGCCCACAATATTCCCCGTGGGCTCCGTGATTATACTTACAATTTAATGGAAGTACACTTTATAAAATTTTCACTATTTTTTTGAACTTGAACTTTTATTTCAATAGGAGCACTTAGAATTTTAATCCGGTCACCCCAATCATCAGAGGTGCCATCTGTACCGAAGCATTTCATGTCCAGAGTTATTTGATTTTCTGCCATTTTATTTTTATCTCCTTAATAATCTTACTGCAACTACAATTATTGAACCAATTAGTATTACATTCACAAATCCGATTATCCATAGGTAACTGCTTCCTCCGCCGAGAATTGAACTGCCTGTAATTCCTTCAAACAATCCGCTGCTTCCCTCGATTAAAGCTGAAACCGGCTGAGTCATTACAATTTCATTTCCCGAAACAACTTCAACATTGAAAGTTTGCTCTCCTGAAATTCCTTTCTTTACATCAAGAGTTATTGTAATTTCCTTTGACTCGCCCGCGGTTAGCGTGAATGTCTTTGTGTCTATGTTTGCCGAAGACGCCCATGCAGTATAATTTGCCGTATTTATAATGTAGTCGGCTGTCTTTGTTCCTGAGTTTTTGATTGTTGTCTTGACAGTCAATGGCTCTCCTGCTTTTCCGCCCGAAACAATATCTGTTTTATCGGTTTCAAATGTTGCTTCGCCTTTAACGATGCAGTTTCCGCCGACTTTTAACAAAGCGTCGAAGGTATTTTCTGATTTTCTGTCGTAATAAGTTTCATATTTTCCTCCGTCTGCGTCGTATTCGTAGAATGTCTGCATTACCAGTGTGTAAGGGATGCTTTTTGCTTCAGCGTCATTTGGAATATCAAGCACGAATGAAAGACTTGCGGTTTCTCCTGCATCCAAATCTCCGACATAAGTTGTATTTAAATTAAGTCCGAGTTCTGTGTTGATAAGATTAACAAGAAACTGGTCTGCGAAATCTGTGTCTCCTATGTTCCAGACATCAAAGTTGAGGGTTGTTTGTTCGCCGCACAACGCGTCTATCGGAGTTGATAAAAGACTTTCATCAATAACAACCATTTTGTTCTTGCTTGTTTCCTGCTTTACTTCAATTTCATAATAATAATTTTTTGTGCTGAAACTATCAAAATCATCTGATTCGCCTGTGCAAAGCTCGTCTTCTTTTCCGTCTTCATAAGCCTTAATCATTAACAGATAGTTTCCGGAGTCTATTCCTTCAGGACTAACCCTGAATTCAAAAGTATGCTTGCCTTTTTTTCCTTCATCAACATCTCCAAAATTAAATACTTCACTATCTTCGCTAATCCAAATCATGTCTGATGCTATATTTGTTTTTGAGCCTTCCTTGAATAATCCCAGTTCAAAGACAACATCGCTTAAATCAACGCCGTCTTTATCATTTTTGAGTTCAGCGTCAACTTTTATTGTGTCGAGAAGCAACCATTCGTCTTCTTTTCCTTCGCCGTCGTTTGCCAAGTCAACGCTTAATATCAAGTCAGTTGCATTTACTTCGCCGTCGCTGCAGAATGAATTTTCAAGGGTGATTGTTCCTGTTGAGGTTGTGCCGTCTGATGCCGTCGCATTAATTGTTACAGTATTTGTTCCCTTTGCCAAAGAACTTAATGCAGTTGTTCTTGTAGCAGTGATGTTTGAGGGATTTGCACCTGCTGTTAATGTAGCAATTGTTGAAGAAGAAAGTGTAACATTAAAGTCGCCTGTTGGGGTAAGAACAATGTTTGAAAGAGGCGTGTTTCCGTCGTTTGTAACGGTGAATGTTGTTAAGTTTGAAGATTGCAACATTGTTGAAGAAGAAACAAGAAGTTCTGGTGTGTTGTTTATTGTGATTGTTATTGGTAAAGTAGCGGAAGCACCAGTATCACTTACTACATTAATATTAGCATTTATTGTTCCTGAAGAACTTTTTGGCACGCTTAATACAGCTGAAAGAGCTACATCTCCGTCTGCCGTGCCGATTGTTGCTAAGGTTGGAAGAGTTGTCCAAGAACCAATGCTAGGGGGGTTACTTGTAGACCAATCAAGTCCGGTCTGAGGGTCCATAATTGTTCCTGTATGAGTTAAATTAAAAGTAACCGTAACAGAACTATCATGATTAGAAGTATAGGGACCTCCGACATCAGTTAAAACAAGCGCAGCACTAACACTTGTCATTAGCAAAATCAGTAAAAATATGCCTGTAAGGAATGAACTCAATAATTTTGTTTTCATTTTTTGTAATCATTCCGCAGTTACTATGGTTTATAAACATTTCTGTCTTGCAAAATATATTTAATTTTGGTATAGATTATCAGCATCAAATCTGTCTTTCTCGTCTTATATATCTTATATATAATAAGAGAAAAGTTCCATGGAAATCAAGCGAAGAATTGGAAACCGAAGTTAAATTGCAAATTCGCGAGAGAAAATTATTCTGCAATTTTTCTAAAAAACCGCAAAGGTTTTTCCCCTGTTCCTTATTCTTTCAATTTCTTCCCTAGAATCCCTAATTCTCTTTTCTGCTTCCATTATCCTTTCTGCGTCAGTTTTATTATTCGGATTAACTTTATATAAAACAGGATTTGAAAAAGAGCGTTTTTGTTTTTTTGTTATCACAAAACCTGCTGTAAATAAAATTATCAGGATGAAAACAGCTACAAGAATATAATTAAGCATTTTGTTGGAGAAAAATCCCTTATCTTGTGAGACAACTCCCCCGATTATTTTAGAGTCTTTATCAGACTGGTTTAAAATTTCATTCTCTGTGGAGTTCTCATCACTGACGTTGACTACTTGTGCTGATTCATCTGCAGCATTTTCCTCTGAAGATGAATTTTTGTTCATGGTTTTTTCTATTTCTTTCTGCTTAAGATACCACTCGGGATAAACTTCAAGAGAAACCAGCTCGCCGGCAGGATATTCATTCTCAAATATATCATAAACAACCACCACATTGTCCTTTTTTACCCAAACCCTGATGTTGAAATTCGGCTCGTCGGAAGACAGCGTAACTGAAATATTCCCGAAACTATCTGAATCGCCGTAAAAGCTCTCTATAAGATTATTTGCAGTGTCTGTTATTTTTAACGCGCGAATCAGAATGTCATGGTTTGGAAGAGTCTTAACAGTTATGGGAGTATTAACCGCAGAAACTACAACTGAAGAAAATATTAACGCCAAAAAAATTAGGCATAAACTCGCTCTTTTCATTTTAATTTCAAATATTTATCAATAAATCTGATTTATAGTTTATAAATTTTGGGATTAAAAAAGTTTATAAATATCCGTGCTTAAATTATAAAAAGAAAAATGCTAAAGTCCAGAGAAAACAAAATCGGCGCATGGGCTTTTCTCATAGGGGTTATTCTTGCAGTTGTCATCGGACTTTCAACAACGCTGTTTATATCAATATCTGCGCTAACAATCTACAGCAAACAGATTTATGCCGTTCTCGTCCTTCTTGGAATTGTCGTCGGATATATGAATGCCACTGGGAGGGACTCGCAAACATTTCTCATAGCAGGAGCGGTTCTTGTCATAGTCAGCAGATTCGGAATGGACAGTGTTAGCGGAACATTAATCGGGATAGGAATAGGAGATGCAGTTTCATCAATATTCGGCGCCTTGCTTGCATTGTTCGCGCCGGCAACAATAATCGTTGCTTTAAAAACAGTTTTCTCAATTGCAAAGGTTTGAAAAGTAGAGTAGTATAAGATTAAAATGAAAGCAGAAGTAATGAAAACAGGTTCATAAGATAATAAGAATAGATAGTTTATTTTATATTTTTTGTTAATAAAAGATTTGTTTAAAAAGTAATTCTTGTTTAAATTGCCTCACTTCGTTTGGGTTAGTTTAGATTGTTAATGTAAAAAATCATTGATTATTAGTATTACCCTCGTGAACCGAGTGTTTTAACTTTGACAAATTTTGTTTTTATTTATTGCAAAGTCGGGGCGCGAGTAAAAGTGAACGCACATACTTAATAAGTCAGTAAAAAATTTGTTTTCTAAAAAAAGTTGTTAATAAAGAAATGCTATTATGATTAGGATTTAAATTAAAGAATAATAAATTTATGCAAATTTGCTTTTTTCCTTCGGAACTTCTGCTTCCTTGTGAATTCTTGCAAATGAAGGAGTTACTATCAAAATATTATCCCCGAAACCGCCAATGCTTCCTTCAAGCGCGTCGGTTGTTTTCTTTATTTTTGAAACAGCCCTCTTCAATTCAATCGGGTCTTTTTGCTTTAATATCTTAAAATCAATGATCGCAATTGTGTAACCCTCCCTTATTGCATTAAGAATCGGGGTTACATCATCATAATTTTTTAAGTAGAAGAGACTTACAACAACTTTCTTTTCTTTTTTTTCCTTTCCTATATCTATTTCAATATATTCCTCCCCGTCGGAATCACCTGAAGATGAAAGAGCCTTTTTTATCCTGTCAAAAACCATATGAAAATTAAACGGGAGATATTTATAAAGATTTCGTAACTTTTTAACCAATATTTTAATCAAGAATTTCTTTCCTTAATCTTTCGAGTTTTTCTGCAAAAGCATCTTCCTGTTTTTCAATGCTCTTTATCCTCAATCCAATCAGTTTTTCCTTGTTCAAAAGCTCGTCTTTTACTTTCAGTTTATCTGATTTTATCAGCAATTGCCCGATTATTCTAAAAATTTCGTCGTCGGCATTTTCAATTTCCACAAGAGCGGACTTGGTTTCCGAGAATTCCATTTCAAAACTCTGCTTTTGCAGCAACAAGTTCTGCATATTCTGCTCCAAAATTTGCATTTCCTGAATTTTTTTCTGATTTTCCATAAGAATTAAACCGCCTTTATTTTTTTTGGTTTTGTTCGCGGTTTGTAGAATATTTTGCTTCCGCAATAAGGACAAATAAATCTTGCTTCAAGATTTGCACTTGGAATTTTCTTCTCGCATTTGAAACATTTATAGGTAGTCATTTTATTGTTCTATAATATTGATTTATTTAATTTTCGGTTATTCAAGGTAATATGTGTTTGAGGCAAATTTCTTCTTGCATTTTTTGCAGCGCCAGATTCCCTTCGACAATCTCTCAACTCCTTTCTTCTCGCAAAAAGGGCATTTTTGTTTCAACCTTTGTTTAATTTCAACTGCAACAAGATTGGCGCGTATTTTCCTTCCGTACCTTGCTCCAAATCGAGCAGATGATTTTGATTTTTTTGTTTTTGATGGCATTTTAATTTTTCAAATATGGAATTTCGTGAATATCTCTGAATATAAATCTCTTGTCCAAAGACTGGAAAGCTTCGCTTTCCGTCAATCGACGCTGCTGACGCATCGTCGATGAGGCTGCCCGGATTTGAACCGGGGTCGCGAGGTCCCAAACCTCGAAGGCTACCAGGCTACCCCACAGCCTCATGAAAAAAATAGCTTAAGCAAATTTATAAAGCTATTTTTTCGCGGCAGTTTTCACGACGGCAGCAGGAGCAGTTGCGGCGGCAGGTGTTGTCGTTGCAGCAGCTTCCTTGGCAGCTTCTTTTGCCGCCTGTTCCTGCTTGAGTATTTCATCCTGTTTTTTCTTCAACTCCAAAAAGAATTCGTCAAGTTTTTTCTTTTTGTCGTCGGGAGTTTCTGTTTGCTCGCCGTTAATTTCCTTGTCGTATTTCCCTTCTTCAATTTCCCGCTCAACTTCAACGGCGGGCTTGTTTTCAATTAAAACTCCGAGAGCAACGCATGTTCCGACAACGCTCTTGACTGCGGATTTGAGATTTTTTGAAAGCATATTTGGAAGTTTTGTCTTGGCAACGGAGATTATCTGCTCTATTGAAGCATTTGCGACCTTGATTTTTTTCTGCGCGCCCGAGCCTTTTTCAATTTTAAATTCTTTTTTCAAAAGTTCTGAAACCGGCGGCGAGAATATTTTAATATCAAACTCTTTTGTCGACGGATTTATCTCCAATTCTATCGGGACTTTCAATCCATTGAAACTCTGCGTTGCCTCGTTCACTTTCTGAATAACGCTGTTTATGTTCAATCCCATCGGCCCGAGCTTCTGGCTCAAAGCAGGACTTGGAGTCATTTTTCCGCCCTCAACCAAAATTTTAATTTGCATTTTAAAAATTAGACAATTCATTTTCCAAATAACTATTTATTGAAATTAAACGCAGCCGTTTGTTCACTAATCTTATCCAGTTGTAAGAGTAATTAAAATCTTTACCCTCTTCATTAAACAACCTTCCCATTTTTTCTCCATTAATTCTAATCGCTTTTTTAACCGCCCCCAATCTAAACTCATAGTAAAATTTTTTTATTTTATTCATCTTCCTCGTCCTCGCGCCTTATGACTTTAACATTATCTATTTTTAATGTTACAGGGAATGCAACTGCCGCTCCCAGCAAACTCACGACGACTTCTTCCTTCTGCTTGTCTATTCTTAAAACCTTTGCTTTCTCGCCTTTCAGTGAACCGAGCAATTCGACGATGTCGCCTTCTTTTATTGAAATGTTTTCGACAGACGGCTTAATCATATCCTGAACTTCCTCGTAACTTATTGTTTTTCCGATAATCCCTTTTACATACGGGAGATTGAAAACAGCTTCCTCCGCACTTTCTCTGTCTTCGGCTTCAAGAAGAATGTATCCTCTTAATCCATGGGGGCGCAAAAGAGAATATACATTAAGATTTTTTTTCTCGGCTCTGTCTGAAATCATGTCGACTGCCTTCTCTTCCTTATTCGTCATTACCCTTATTATAAAAATCATTTTTATCTCCCGACCTCGCACGAATCATGAATAGGAATTTACTTTCTACACGAAATCGCTCGAGCTCCGCTACGTCCTAATAAAAAAGGAGTAGTAATATAAAATAAAAAAGGAGGTTTATAAAATTTGTTATTGCTGTAAATAATAAGATATCTCAATCATCGGCCTTAAATCTGAATTAGATGTATCGCTGCTTTGGAAAGCATTTTCTCCAGAAGGACGGTGACTGTTTGTTGTCAGTGCAAGCCCGTAATTTGTCTCGCCGTTTACCCATTCCTGAACAAGAGAGGTTATATTAAATTCATGCCATGTTGTTTCACCGGGTAAAACAGAACTTGAAACAGAACTCCCGTAAGAAGGTTTAGTGTCCCATTTGACATTTGACTCGTTCCAATCACTTGATATTTTTCTTACGCTAACTGTTGAAGTTTCCAATAAAAAAGCTCCCTGCCCATAAAGTTTTAATTTGGCGGATTCAATATTTGCATTTGAAGGCAAATCAAGAGGAAATCTCATAAAAGTTTCACTTTCAGAACCAGAACCGTACCAATAGTCCTCGTCGACATTCAAATAAGTCGTATCGCTTCCGGAATAACTATTACTTCCGTCGGGCAAAACATAAAGTGTAACAAAGGCGTCTTCCATTTCTGCAGAATTTGGCTGGAGAATAATTGTGTTTAATTCAGGCTCAGGCGGCGGCTGTGAAATTTCATCATGAAACAAAAGTTCCCTGTCGCTAAGAACCGTCGTGGAATAGTCGTCTATTCCGAAAAATTCCGCGTCAACGCCCAATAAAACTTCAAGTCCACTATATAAATCCAAAGATGAATCTGTTACCTTAAGTTCAAGAGAACCATTTATCTGTCCAAAAGGTCCTGCAACTCCATACAATAAAAATTTTAATTCTGCTCCTGCATAAGCAACAAAATCTGAATTGCCGGAAAAATCAGGTGGAGAAAAAGCAAAATCATTTGAAAAGCTATATAGCTTAGTCCATGCATTATTCTGATAGCGTATTCCTGCGTTTAGTGTTGCGTTCTGCGTTACAGAAGTTTGCACAGAGGCAGAGATATTTCCGTTTAATCCTACATAAAATCTAACAGGAGTAAAAATTACAACCGGTATCGGCGTTGGAGTTGGAATAGTAACTATAAACGGAACAGGATTAATTTCCGCAACATCTATTTCCCTGTTTATATCTCCTGAGCCAGATGAAGTTATCTCAAGATGCGAAATTTCCTCGGAAGTTAATCCAAAAATTAAACTCTCAAGATTATGATTTACTATAGTGGCTTCTACATCTGGTGTAAGCGTTAATAAAACATAACCATTTGCAATTACGCCGTCGGAGAGAACTACGTTGTCGAAATTTATATTAAAATCATAATCCCCTAAAGTTAAGGGAGAATTATTTGAAATTGAAACTCCTTCTTTTAACGGGCGAAATGATGTGTTATGCGGAGAAATTGGTTCGGAATATCTTAAAACTCCGTTTTCCACCGCCTCGGGGAAATTTGAATTTGTTGTATACAATGTTCTTCCGTCGGGGGATTTGCTTGTTATTTTTCGCAAAAAGCTGTTATCTAAATCGCCTGAAACTATTATCCTGCCTACGGGATAATCTACAGGGTTTGAAAATACAATGCGGTTATCATAAACAGAAGATACCTGCGCGACTTCTTCGCTAGTTAAAACATGCGTTTGTTCTGTGTTATTTCCATTTCCGCTATTTCCGTTAGTTCCGCCGTCGGTTTCATTGTTATTATTCCCCTTACCACAAGAAGATAAAACCAACGCTGAAGACACAATTCCTGTAAGAAGCAGATTCCTAAAATTTCCTTTTTTTCTTTTAACAAATCCGAGAAGTTTTTCCAAACCCATATCAATAAAAAAACAGGGGGATTAAAAATCTATCTGTTCAAAAAGATTTGTTTAAATTGCCTCGCTACACTCGGGATTAATCTAAATTGTTAATGTAAAACCTAAAATATTTTAGTTAATATTCCCAGTAAATAGTGAATAAAGTGAATCAATTTTATTTTTTATTTAGAAACGAAGTTAAGCATTAATTGTTTTTTAAATAAAATTATCAGAAAAATAAATTCATAACGACAGAAATCACGAATCCGCCGGCACCGATAATCAAAATTCCGATTGCGGAAATTTTCGCGACAAGTATAAATTCTTTTTTCGTCGGCTTTCTTAAAGCAAACCAAACCCTTTTGCATTTAAGGAAGAAGGATTTAATTTCCTCAAATTTTTGCTTTAACATATTTTAGAAAGAGAAAAAGAGTTTTTAAGTTTTTAGAATAATGCAAAATTTTTATGAAGCTAAGCACTCAATATCTTGATCTTCGCTAAGTCTAATTTCTTTCACAAATATATCTTCATTCATTATATCAAACTCGGGATCGTCTTTGTATGATACCATGCTTTTTCCATAAGTATGTCTTTTTAGGATTGGTTTTCCATCGCTAATTCCAAAATAAAAATAATCCGCTGAAATTTCGCCATTTCCTCTGTCCCAATCTATTGAAAAAATTGCCCCAACGGATACTGCGCAATTTCTTCCAAGATTTCTTTTTCTCCATCATTCGTAAAACTCTGAAGGATTTATTTCATTTGCAAAAGAATCAACTAAAGACATATTTTCTTCTAAATCCAATCCCCTTTCATATAAATCATATTTTTTATTTTTCCAATAAGCGATTACATCACTGCCAGAGCCAGGAAAAGTCAAATGAGGAATATTCAATTCCCTTAATTTAGAAACAAGATAATGGGTAATTTTTTCATAATCAACTAAATTTTCTCTGGAAAAATCTTCTGGAAGCACGGGGCAAACAGGGGAGTAAATGCAAATAAAAGTTTTGGCGAGTGGCATTTTTTATAAAATTGTTAAGTATTTATAATTATTATTGTGATTTAATTTTATTCAAAAAATTCAATTCCAAGTTCTTCTTCAATTTCTCTGTGCCTCATATCCTTAATATCCTCGCCGTGTCCGAAAATCTGGGAACTTTTTACGCCGGTGACTATTAGCAACACGCGGATTGATTTGTCCATATCTGGAGAAATTTGTGCTCCCCAAATTAATTTCGCTTCCGGAGAAAGCTTGCTGCCGACGGCTTCAACAATTAATTTGCACTCGTCAAGACTCATGTCGTTTCCGCCGATGATATTAATCAATGCTCCTGTTGCATCAACTATGTCAACATCCAAAAGCGGATTTTGTATCGCCTTTTCAACAGCTTCCAACGCTCTCTGGCTTGAATTTGCCTCCCCCATTCCTATCAATGAAACGCCTCCTTCAGACATCACGGCTTTGACATCTGCAAAATCCAAGTTAACCAAACCTGTTGTCGTTACAAGTTCTGTTATTCCCTTTACCGCATTTGTAAGTATCTCGTCGGCAATTTTGAATGCAGTATGCAGGGGAAGTTCAGGAGCGAGCTCAAGAAGTTTGTCGTTTGGAATTACAATCAGCGTATCAACAATTGATTCCATTTTTTCCAACCCGTTCATTGCATTTTCTATTCTTTTTTTTCCTTCAATTGTGAAAGGCATGGTTACAACGCCAATTGTCAACGCGCCCTGTTTTTTTGCCAGCGACGCGATGAACGGCGCCGCACCGGTTCCTGTTCCTCCGCCCAAACCGCAGGTTATAAAAATCATATCGCTTCCAGCAATCTTTTTTCTTATTTCTGCCTCGGATTCTTTTGCAGCTTCCTCGCCAACTTTTGGATTGCTTCCCGCTCCAAGCCCTTTTGTGAGTTCTCTTCCGATTAAAATTTTCTGGTCTGCGTCGGTGTAGAGCAAATCCTGCGCGTCGGTGTTTACAGCAATCAACTCCCCCCCTTTAATTCCTATTTCCTTCATTCTGTCCAAAGAATTATTTCCGCCGCCGCCGACGCCGATAACTTTTATTTTTGCCGACTGTTTTTTTAAAATTTCTTCCAGCTCGCGGTCAACTGCTTTAACATCGGACATAGAAGCTTCAGAACTTGAGTAGATATTGTCCATATTTGAGATAACTAATTGCTATTTATAAGAATTATTGTTGTTCACGGAGAGAAATCATAAGAGGACTTCTTCTACCCGATTTTTCCTCTGTTTTCTTAATTCTTCAGAAATGTAATAAGCATTTAAAACAATTGGCGCACCTGCACTCAACAGGCACGGAATTTCGCGTTTTCCCAGCACATTCAAAATCTCTTTCAGGGATTCTTCCAGTATTAATCTACCTGAAGAAAAAATTTCAATTACATGCTGCGGAACGACAATTCCGTTATTTATGAATTCAATTGTTGCGGGGTTTTGCTCGTAACGGATTAATCTTGGCGTTACGCAATCTTTATCAGAAAAAGTTTCTTCTGTTTCAGTCAACCTTCCCTCGGAATTCCGGGTGTAAATGCCCCATTGATGCATCTTTGGATAAGAGCCAAGACGTTTTTCTCTTTCAGACATTTCTTTCCAATCTCTTGCATTGTCAAACACTTTTCTTCCGGAGAAGCAATCTTCCGTCGAGATAAATTGCCATAGAAAAAAATAGATTTGTTATTTATAAGAATTATTGTTATCTATTTATTTTCTTCAGTTTTCTTATTCTCTTCTTTAGTTTCAACTTCCTTAGTATCCAAATCCAAGCCAAGAATTTCCTTAAATTTTCCTTCAAAAAGTTTGATAAATTCGTTATAACCCTTTTCAGCTTCAATCATTATTTTTTTGTCTTTTATTTCAAATTTAAAGTCGCGTTTGAAGAAAAATTCTATCAATGCTTTTGCTTTTTCATTCATATCCTCTATTTTTCTAAGAACATTAATAGAGTAAACAACTACTTTTCCGGCGATTGGATTGTTAAAATCAACCATCACTCTTCCTCCTGAAACCGAAAGCACTTTTGCAATTCTGCCGTCGAAGTTGAAAAGTATTCCCGGAACAGGATTTAATTTCTGCTCCCTGAAAATTTTTACAGGCATTAGCTGAATCAGTTTTGAGTTCCTGTTTCCGAATGCTTTTTCCGGAGAAAGTTCTATTTCATATTTTCCTATTTCCTTGTTAATTAAAAAATCCTCGACACCCTTAAGAAACATGCCTTCTCCGAGACCGAATACAAAAGGTTTCGCCTCTATTTCAATGCGGGCTTTCTCCAAATCTTTTTTTATGTTTGAATCAAATATCCCGCCTTCTTTTGTTTTTCCCGTAAATTCTATTTCAATGAAATCTTTTTTCTGCAGTGTCATTCAAATTCCTAATTAAAAATGTTTATAAATATATTTTTTTTGATTAGTCCATGGTTTTAAAGATTATTAACGCGACTGAGGCAAAGGTTGGAACAAATATAATAATCGACGGGACTCCCTGCACCGTCAAGAGCATTGATATTTCAAAAACAGGAAAGCACGGGCATGCCAAGGTAAGAGTTGAGGCGGTTGGAATAATAAGCGGACAAAAAAAAGTTTTTGTTGTTCCAGGGCATGAAAGATTTGATGTTCCAAATGTAGACAAAAGAAAGGGACAGGTTTTATCCATAGGAGACAATGTAAATATAATGGATCTTGAAAACTTTGAAAACATGGATATTCGGTGCGATCCGGAGATTAAGGAACAGCTTGAAGAAAATTCAAATGTTGAATACTGGGATATTGAAGGTGAAAAAATAATCAAGCGAAAATTATAAAGTTTGAAACACAGAAAAACCTTAAAAACTATTTTTACCAAAACTAATCATGGCTAAGATATTAGAAGCGATGAACCGACTCTACAAAAATGTATTTGTATGCAAAAACTGCAACAGCAAAATAAGAGCCGGACCAATAAAAATTCTTGAAGGAAAAGTTAAATGCAGGAAATGCAAAAAGAGGGCTTTCGGTCCACTAAGGAAAAAATAAAATGAATTTTCTTTTTTATGATGTAACTTTCCTTGTTTTATTCGCGGTATTTGTATCGCTGTTTCTTTACAAAAACAGGAGCAAACTAAAAAGAGAGGGTTTGCTTTTTCTTTACAAAGAAAGCTGGGGAATAAAACTGATAAATGCCGTCGGGAAAAAATACAGCAAAACTCTCGGAATTTTAAGTTACGTCTCGATAATAACGGGGTATATCCTGATGGTGTCGATGTTTTATCTGCTTGGCAAAATTGTTTATTTGTACATACGCTTTCCCGCCGTCGTGAAAGAAATTAAAATTCCGCCGATAACGCCGCTTGTTCCATATTTGCCGCAGATTCTTAAACTTGATTTTTTGCCGCCGTTTTATTTTACTTATTGGATTTTAATAATTGCGATTATCGCAATTTCCCACGAATTTTCCCACGGAATTTTCGCAGCATACAACAAGATAAGGATTAAATCTACGGGATTTGGATTTTTTCCATTTTTCCTTCCTATTTTTCTCGCGGCATTTGTTGAGCTTGACGAGAAAAAAATGGTGAAGAAAAAAATCAGCAGCCAACTTGCAATATTGTCCGCTGGAACATTTGCAAATGTCATTACAGCAATAATCTTCTTCGGCGTTATATGGATTTTCTTTTCGTTAGCATTCAGCCCCGCGGGAATTATTTATGACAGCTACCCCTACAATGTTGTGGGCTTATCTGCGATGGTTTCAGTAAACGAGATAAATCTTGGAAATGCAAATTATGAAAATGCATTAAGCTTGATGAACGATGACGGATTAAACAAGATAAAAACCGACGACGGAATGCAATATGTCGTCACAAAAAATTCTTTTGAAGAGCAAAAAGATAAAACGGGAGTTGTTTTATATTATGATGCTCCGGCGGTAAATGCAAATCTCGAGAGCGTTATAACAAAAATAAACGGAGAAAAAATAACAAATGTCGGAGAAATTGAAGGCGAACTCTCAAAATATTCTCCAGGAGAAAAAATAACCCTCACTGTCCTGGACAAGGACGGAACAGATTATGACAAGGATGTTGTCCTCGGAGAAAATCCCATAAATAAAAAAGCTTGGCTCGGCATCGTATTTTATTCGCAGAAAAAAACGGGATTAGTTTCAAGTTTTTATTCCGCACTATCCTCGTTTAAAAAACCAAATACATATTATCAGCCAAGATTCTACGGATTCAGCATATTTATCTACAATTTATTGTGGTGGCTTGCTTTAATAAGCATCAGCGTTGCACTTGTTAACATGCTTCCAGTCGGAATCTTCGACGGCGGCAGATTCTTTTACCTTACAGTGTTAGCACTTACAAAAAGCGAACAAAAAGCGAAAAAACTTTTTTCATTTTCAACTTATTTGATTCTTTTCATAATTTTAATATTAATGGTTTACTGGTTTATTTCAGTGTTCTGATTTACCGACGGAGAATATTTACAATAAAAAATATTTTTTATAATTCTGCAATTTTTCAGAAAAGTATTTAAACCTATTCTGCGTATTAGAATAAATAAAAAGAGGTTTATAAAATGCCAGCTAAAAGAAAAGCAAAAAAGAAAACAACAAAGAGGAAAACTGGAACTAAGAAAAAAAGAAGATAACTTCAGTTTGCTCTTTTTTTGTGATTTTTAATTTATTTTGTGTTTACAATTTCCATTAATTTTTTATTATTTTTTAATTCAATTTATATTTTCCGTCATAACTATTTTTATTAACCGGCAATATGTAGGAATTTTATGAGAAAAACATTGACAGCTGTTTTATTGTCAGCCGGACTTGCAGGATGCAGTTTTTTATCCGATCCAAATTCAGGTTATAACGGAGATACCCCGAAAATTAAAACAGAAATAGTGTATATAACGTCGCCAGATCCGTTATTTTACATGGCAAGATACAAGATGGATGAAGAAGCAGAGAGAGTAATGTCTCAAGTTATACTTCTTCAAATGTCCATAAACTCCGAAGATAAAAATAAGATAACTTCAGGCCAGCTATTGTCCCTTTACAGACTGGCTGCGAATGGAAATGACTATATTACTCTTGAAGAGGCAATGATTTTATACAAAACTAAAGAGGATGAACTCCTTAGCAAATATCCCAAGCCAACCACGAGCATAATTCCCTACCCTCTATCTCCTTCCGAACCTCCGCAGAAACCGCTTAATTAATTACAAGTCAATAATTCCTTCTTTTGTCAGTGCGGCAAATCTTATTCCTACGGGAATATTTATCAGAGCGGAAATTAAAGCCATGTGCTCTTTTCCGTCGCCACTTGCAACAGACAATGCAACTTCCATGCCGCTGATTTTCCCCTTCAGCTTGTCCATAAACTCGTCGCGCAGGTCCTTAATTTTTTTTCCCAAATCTATTTTTATAAATTCAATTTTTTTTTCAGAAGTAAACTTCTTTGCAAAATCGTCGCCGAGCACAATAATGTTTTCCCATTCCCCAAATTTTATCAGTCCTGCAACCTGCGCCCATGTTCCCTCCCCCGATGAAAGCAATGCAATAAGTTCCATGAATCCTGAAAATAAAATTAATTTATAAGTATTGCTATAATTCACATATGAGAAAAGTTTTATAAATACAAATTTTCTTTCAAAAGCACCGATAAACTACATCGTTGCGGAATAGATTCTATGTCTGCGACGCGTAATGTAGGAGGTATTTAAATGGAACTTGAAGAAAACTTAAAGTCAGCTTTGACTGAATTAAGAAAAGAAAAAGCGAGAAAATTTGACCAGAGTTTAGACTTAGTCCTAAATCTGCAGAAATTTGATGTTAAGAAAAATCAGGTAAATATTTTTGTTTCCGTGCCGCATAAAATCAAGGACAAAAGAATAGCGGCTTTTTTAGATTCAAGGAGAAATGATGTTGAAACAATAACAAAGGACGATTTTAAAAAATATTCCGACAAAAAAGAAATAAGAAAACTGCTTAAAAAATTTGATTTTTTCATCGCGTCGGCGAATTTAATGGCAAATGTTGCTACAACTTTCGGGAGATATCTCGGGCCTGCGGGAAAAATGCCGTCGCCGCAGCTTGGAATTTTAACAGATGTCAATGACAAAAGCATAAGTGAAATAAAAAACAAAATAAACAACAGCGTAAAAATAAGAACGAAAGAAGCGAGCGTAAAAATGTCCGTCGGAAAACAAAGCATGAAAGACGAGGAAATTATTGAAAATATCGTCGCTGTGTACAACGCGATGCTTAAAGCATTGCCGCAGGAAAAAGATAATATAAGAAATCTTGAAATAAAATTCACGATGAGTAAACCTGTAAAAATAAAAACAAAATGAGAGCAAAGACAAAAAATCCCGCTCATGAAAAAAAGGCAAGGATAGTCGGAGAACTTGCGAATTTGCTGAAAAACAAGAGGACAATTCTTCTGGCTTCGATAAAAAATCTGCCTGCATCGGAGTTCCAGGAAATCTCCAAGAAATTAAGGGGGAAAGCAATAGTCAAGTTTGTCAAGAAAAACATAATTCTAAGGGCGATAGAAGAATGCGGAGATGAAAAAATAAAAAAAATAAAAGAACAAACAGGCGACAATGTAGCAATTCTTTTTTCCGACATTGACTGTTTTGAACTTGCTTCGGAATTAATTGAAAATAAAAGTCCGGCAAAAGCGAAGATAGGACAGGAAGCCCCTAATGACATAGAAATTGAGGCGGGACCCACGGATTTGACACCGGGACCTGCAATAAGCGAACTCGGCGCCTTGGGAATCAAAACAACAGTAGACAAGGGAAAGATAAGCATCAAAGAACCCAAAGTCATCGTCAAAAAGGGCGAGAAAATTTCAGACGCCGCCGCGAGCATCATGAACAAGCTTGACATAAAACCTTTTTCAATCGGATTTATTCCGTTATCGGCTTTTGACAACAGGGAGAAAAAAATGTATCTTGAAATAAAAATTGACCGGAAAGAAACTCTTGCAGAACTTAAGAAAATTAATTCAAAATCGCTCGCATTTGCCGTCGGCATGGGCTATATTTCAAAAGACACGATTAAATTTTTAATAAGAAAAGCCGCGATTAATGAAAAATCATTGGGCGGTTTTGTTAAAGTCCGTGAAAAAAATCCGGAGGAAAAATCATAAAATGATTTTACAATTAATTAAAATTAACAGGGAGGAAAAATAAATGGAATACATACATGCAGCGCTTTTGTTGCACAAACTCGGAAGGGAAATCAACGAAGAGAACCTGAAGAAAATTGTTGCAGCTGCCGGCGTACAAGCAGATGAATCAAAAATAAAATCGCTTGTTGTCAGCTTAAAGGGCGTGAACATTGACAAGGAACTTGAAAACGCAAGCTTGGTTTCAGCAGCTCCTGCGACGAGTGCAGTGGCTAAAGAAGAAAAGAAAGAAACCGTGAAGGAAGAGAAAAGAGAAGCTGCGGCAGAAGGCTTGGCTGCGCTGTTTGGTTAGGTTATTTTAGCAGTCAAGTCTAATTCATAGTTTGAACTCTCATAATAAGTTTTATAACTAATTCTAATTTGATTTGAAAATACAAAATATTTGCCTTAGGTGTTTTGAAAAACAACTTATGGAACAAAATGAAAATTTTGTGCCTCAGTAGCTCAGTGGCAAGCTGGAAATAAATTTCCGCAAAACCACATCGCCTCAGTAGCTCAGTGGTAGAGCAATTGATTCGTAATCAATAGGTCGCAGGTTCAAATCCTGCCTGAGGCTTCAAATTAAAAATTTGTATCCCGTCGCTTTTTTAAAGACGCTGAAATGTTAATTAAAATGTGGAATTTATACAAAAAAGAAAAATTCTTAGAACCTTTAGTTTTTTCCAATGGGAAAACGCAGGATGATATTGTAGACGAAGTTTTGGAAACTATTCATAGCGGCGAGAAAATAATTTTCATCCGCGGCGTTTGCGGCACGGGAAAAAGTGCAATTGCGCTGAACATTGCGAAGAATCTTGGAAAGACATCAATCATTGTGCCCGGGAAGAACCTGCAAAATCAGTATAAAAGAGATTATGAAACAGACAAGTATCTGTTAAAAAATGACGGAAGCAGATTAAAAATCAGCGTTATAACCGGAAGAAACAATCACGCATGCAAATTTCTCGAAGACAATGACATAGGAATTCCAAAAATAAAAAGAGAAATAAATTCAAAATTGAATGACATATTTGATTCCGTGGAAAAGCCGAAACCAGAGGACAAATCCGCGGACAATTTAGAAATACCCTGCAAGATAGAGATAAAAGAAAAAAATTTCGGCAAACTCCGCGAATATCTTAAACAAAATAATAATGTCAACATAAAAAACATAAATAAAATCAACGATGTAAAAAGACTTCCTGTTGCGAGCGTTTGCCCGTACTGGAGCCCTGTTCTGCCGGAGAAGTATGAATTAAAAAACGGCAGTTATCAAAATAAAAAAGAATATCTTGGGTTGAATAACATAAAATTCACGATTTATCAGAGAAAACCAGGATGCAAATTTTATGAACAGTTTAACTCTTATGTTGATTCCGACGTGATTATTTTTAACTCGTTAAAATACCAGCTTGAATCTGCTTTAAACAGGAAGCCGCTGACGGAGGTTGAAATAATTGACGAGTGCGACGAGTTTCTTGACAGTTTTACAAATCAAAGAAGCATCAACATAGACAAATTCCAGAATTCACTCATACAAATGGCGACGGAAAGCGAATCATCATTAAAAGTTATCGAGGAGATGTATGAAATAATAAATCATCTTAGAAAAGACAGGAGAATCAACGAAGCAGTTTATTCCAAGAAAATAATCCCGCTGAAAAACACAGGATTGTATGATTTATTCAGGATATTTCTTGAGTCCGATGATTTTTTGAAAGAAATAGACGAGGAAAGTTACATCTCGGATGTTGAGGAAACAGCAATCATGTTCAAGGATTTCTTTGACGAGACTTATTTGGATTTTAACAAAAAAGAAAATAATTTAATTATAAATCTTGTAACAACAAACCTTGCCAAAAAGTTCAGGGGAATGGTTGAAAAAAACAAGGTTCTTGTTTTGATGTCGGGAACAATTCATTCAGATAAGGTTCTTAAAAATATTTTCGGGCTTGATAATTTTAAGATTATAGAAGCTGAAACGCAGCAACAAGGCGCGATATCAGTAATTAGAACCGGAATGGAAACAGACTGCAAATATGAAAATTTTTCCAACGGAAAATTAAGCAGGGAGCATTATCTCAAGTCGCTTGACAAGTGTCTTGAGACGGCAAAAAAACCTGTTTTGGTTCATGTGAGCGCGTTCTCGGATTTGCCTTCGGAAAACGAGAAGCAAAAATTTGATTTCAAGAATTTAATCAGCAAGGAAGAACTCATGAAAATGCAGAGCGAAGACAAATCAAACAAACTGGTGGAAGATTTTAAAAAGGGAAAAACAGACGTTATTTTTACTACGCGCTGTTCAAGAGGAATTGATTTTCCTGGAAAAGAATGCAACAGCATTGTTTTTACAAAATTCCCGAATCCAAATCCCGAGGATGCTTTCTGGAAAATTCTTAAAGAAACAAAACCTATGCATTATTGGGAGATGTATAAAGACAAGGCAAGAAGGGAATTATTGCAGAAAATTTATCGCGGATTAAGATTCAGAGAAGACCATGTTTATCTTTTATCGCCCGACACGAGAGTGCTGGAGTTTTTTGAAAAATGAAAAGTGTCGTTGAACTTTTGGTTGAAAGAGGAAGTGGAGAAGATATTTTGGAATATTGTAAAGGACAAGGATTAATCTTAAATCCTAAAGACATTTTTCACTCAACGGTTTATTTTTCCGCGAGAATTCCTGTGTTTTTTGATAGCGAACTTTTAGACAGACTAAAAAAGAAATTACCAATAGAATTGGATTTCAGAACATATTTCTTTGATATTTTTGAAGGTTGTTTGGTTTTGAGGTATGAAAATGAAACATTCAGAGCAATAAATAAAATGCTGCTTTCCGATATTGAGAGACAAATAAGACATGTCTGGCCAAATTTAGACGAATATGGAAGAAAAATTCTTGGAAATTTTTCCAAAGAAGAACCAGCCACAATTTATCCTGAATTTAATCCACATATAACAATTTCAAAAAAATTTGAAAGACATAATCTCGGCACTTTACTTCAATTTGCAAAAGAAATCGTACTCGACACACCTAACTTCTATTTTGAATAAAAAAAACGCCCCCGCCAGGAATCGAACCTGGAAGCCTGTAAAGGCCCGGTTGACTTGTTCGTTTTTTATTTTACTTTTTCTCTAGACCGGAAAATCTTGGATTTTCCGTCAGAGTCTGCTAACTCCCACGAATTATCAAACTCAAGACCGGTGCAATACCCTTATGCGACGGAGGCTCACTGCGTTCACTCGTTTCCCTTGTTGGGAAAGAGGCTTTCTCGAAGTAAGCGCCCAATAAAACTTGGGCAGAGAATTAATCTCTCAGTAAACTGGCTTACTCCGCATAAATCCCTAATTTCCAAGAATTAAAAAGATTTGCTATAAGAGAATTTTGCGAGATTACGAACTCGCTGTCGCTCATTCATTGATAATCTAAATTAAAAGAAAATCCTACTATTTAACATTAATCAGTTAATTTTTAGGGTGGGCGGGTGGGACTAATTTAAAGAAATAAAAAAATTATTTCCTCCAGAAAAAAATTCTTCTCCAAAAAGTTTTTTTATTGCCCGAAGACAAAGGCGTGCTACCTTCTTCGTAAGCCTCGTATTTTATTTCCGGTTTTTCCTTATCTGCTATTTTTTCTTTATCAGACAATTCTTTCTTTGCCGCGGCAACGGCTGCGGTAATGTCTGTTCTTGTATAACCCTGATTCATCAGCATCCACTTCAACGATTCTTCTGTGTAGCCTTTTAATAAATTTTTCTTGAAGTATTCCACAATTTTTCTCCTGTAACCCGATTTTATCATTAATAAAAATAGAAAATGAAGTTTAAAATATTAACGCTCGGTCCGATTGCCTAATTTGCAGAACTTTTACAGGTTTTATCGTCGGAAATTTTCAGAGAAGCCGATTATGCGACAGAACGCACTATCGTTTTATGAAAATCCCGTCCACTTCCTTTCCCCTGTAAACTTCCAAAAAGATTATTATGTAAGCTATTATCAACGGACCGAGGATGAAACCAAGGAATCCGAAAAAGAAAAATCCGCCAATCATTCCGACTAAAGCGAGAAACGGATGCATCTTGGACTTTTTAGATATAAATATCGGCCTTATCACATTGTCAATGCTTCCCGCAAACAAACCGAAGACGAGAACCCCGAATGCTGCAAAATTATTATCCGCAAGGAAAAGATAAACAATTACCGGCACCCAGACGATTGCTGTTCCGATGAAAGTTGGAATTATCCCCGCGATAATTGCAAGCAGCATCAGGAACAGGCTGTTTGAAACTCCGAATATCAAGAATCCAAGTCCGACTATTATTCCCTGCATAATACCAATGAAGATATGTCCGTAAATAACAGAGAGAGTTATGTCTTTTGACGACTTGAATAATTTATCTTCAATATTCTTTGAAAAAGGTATCAGGTTGTGTATGTTGGCGATAATTGTCTCACTGTCCCTTAAAACAAAAAAGAGTGTGCAGAACACCACGAAAAGTTGGAGAAGCAGCGACGGGAATTCCAGTATTAATTTGGAAAAATAATTCAGAAGCGAGTTGGTTGCCTTTGCTATGAAAGAGTTCAAAATTCCGCCGACTTCTCCAGAGAGAGTATCTGAAGGCGAGGCAAAAGTGAAAAATTTGTTTAGAACGCTTGCCAAGTCTATCTGCTGTGAAAGATGATATGCTTCAAGTGACTGCTCAATGAATATCGGGGTTAAAAACCAGAGAGGGATAAGTATGCTTAACAAAATCAAAATGCATATTACCGCCGCCGACAGAGTTTTTGATTTCAAATAATAAAGAATTTTATTGTACGGGGTTTCCAAAACAATTGCTAAAATCACCCCCATAATTATTGAAAGAAGAATCGGTTTAAGGATAAAAAATGACAAAAGAAGGAGCACCGCAAGAATTACGCTTATGAAAATCTTCTTGAAAAATTCCTCGTCGACAACCATTCCTGCCATCGGATAATAAAACATAACAAATTTATAAATTTATGCAACTCGTGCAAATGCTAGCCGATGATTAAAGAATGTTCATTTTTCGCGTTAATGGAAATTTATTACGGATTAACATTGATTTTTCTTAATGAGTTGGCAGGATAAAAATTTAAAAACAGAATTTCACAATTTCATATACTGCAATTTTTGTAAAATAAAATTTTAGAGAAAATATGACAAATTTCATAAAAAATATTTTTGACGGCAAAACCGACGAGAACGCGCATCTGCAGTTCATCAGATTCGGGAAAGGAGAATTCAACGGAAGATTTATTCTTAATTTAGTGAAGTCAAAAAAAATCAAGGTTAAAACCAGCTTTGAACTGGCGAATGACTTAGTTCTGTTATGCTCTGAATTTGGAAACAGCAAAGTTTCAGGAGATGTGCTGAGCAAAAAAGACATCTCGGAAATTATGTCTCAAAATAACATAAAAGGAAACTCTGAAACAAAAAAAGGAGGATTGTATTATCAAAGTAATATCTCAAATCAGGAAATGAGCGGGGAACAGATAAGAAAATTGGCGGAGGTTTCTTACTTCATGCTTTTGGACATGGAAGGCGACGGCTTTAGCCTGAAAATGAAGAAAAAACTTCCAAAGCCGGGAAAAAATGAAAACAAGATTGATGGCAAATTCTGCCAACTGGAAACGGATGAAAAATTTTATTCAATAATCAGGGAGAATTTGTTCTGGGACGTTAAAGAAGGAAAGAAAATAAATGTAAAACATAATATTTCCATCAAAGAACTTATTTTTCCAAAAAACGAAAAAGATTTCGCAGTTGTTAGGGAAAAAGCGTTGAGAAAAGGAAAAATCGTAAGATGCATTAACACCGACGGAAAAGAGATGAAAGAAGAAAAAGAATTTGAGGCGTGAAGTTTAAATATTATGTTTCACAGATAATGATATGAAAAAGAATGTGATAATTGTTGCAGGAATTATTGCAGTTGCGGTTTTTCTACTCCTTGTTTTTTACCTTCCGAAACAATTTCAAGATGAAAATTCTGCAGGAGAAAATAATGTTAATCCAAACGAACCGGCAAATGGAAATGGTGTTGGTGAAGAAAGCGGGAATGAAGAGATTGTTCCTGCATGGATAGATAAAGGAATAGCGATTTCAGGAACATACGCTGACGCAGATGTTGTTGATATTGGCTACGGAAATTACAGAATGTATTACTCTCTTGAACCTGAGGTTGCAGGATTTAACGGACAAGTGTATTCCTCTGTTTCTTCCGACGGGATAACATGGAACATAGAATCTGGAACAAGAAAGGAAAGTTCAACATTTCCGTCTGTGATAAAACTTTCCGACGGAAGATACAGGATGTACTTTCAAAATGCAGGAGTCATAAAAAGCGCGATTTCTTCCGACGGATTGACATGGCAGGATGAAGCTGGAACGAGAATAGACGCGAATAATAATCTTGGATTAAATTTCGTGAATGTAGTAGCGCCGACGGTGATAAACACCGGAAGCGAATATGTCATGGTGTACGGCGGCGCGATAGATGAAAAGTATTCTGCAGAGCAAGTGCCGAACAGCGAAACTCATATCTTAATGTGGGCGACTTCGCAGGACGGCTTGACTTTTGAAAAAAAGGGCATGGCTGTTGACAGCAGAAACAGCGTGTTTAAGGGATGGCTTGACGGACCTGAATTTGTAAACTGGGACGGAGAAATGAGATTATATTTCTGGGGATATAAGGGGGTTTATCACGTTATTTTTAACAATAATGTTTTTTCGGATTCTGAATTTGATTTCACTAATTCACCAGATTCAACAGACCTCTTTCCTACAAATCCTCCAGGCGACCCGACGCTGATGAAGATAAACAACAAATGGCTTATGTATTACGGCGGACATCAGACGGGAATTTATTATGCTGCGTGGGAGTGAAGAAAAATTAGAAATTAATAATGGTGCCTTGAACCGGCAGTAATAGTACTAGGATCCACCGCAAAATCATTGTGCTCTCCTCTAACTTTCCCATTAATTTTATTGAGAAGTTCTTTTGGCACATTTACTGGTGTCAAATTAAGTGTGAGGCATCTTAAATAGATAATTTTTAAAGAAGGACTTATGCCGTCGTTGTAACCCTCCATTCTTGTAATATCTCCCCCGCGTTCATCAAATACTTGTCTAAAATACTTCTCATCAAAACCAAGAGGGTATCTTTGTCTTTGAGGGGTATAAGCTCCTTCCGCTCTCAATAACTTACGAAGTGTTGGTATGCTAAAACCCCTCCCTTCCAGTTGAGAAATTCTTGCCGCTCTTGAAAGACTTTTTCCACTTCGTTCATACACATCACGCATATACGCTTTCTCTTCAGGATCATCTGACCTTTTAGGCATAATAGTTTTTCAGGAATGGAATTTAAAAATGTTTTTATGTTACAATACATTCTTCTGCAAATCTTTAAAAACCTGTTTTTTCTACATATTTCATTCCAGGGAACTTAACATAAAATGTTATCCGCATCATTTAGAAATGCCTACGAAGAGAACACCAAGGAAAGGAAGTCTGCAGTTCTGGCCGAGGAAAAGAGCCAGTAAATTCTTGCCTAGAGTGAACTGGAATGCAATTAATCCTAATAATTCTAATTTGATTGGTTTGAAGGGATTTATATGCTACAAAGTAGGAATGAAGTCAGCTTATGTCAAGGACAACACGCCGGATTCGATGACAAAGGGAAGAACTACGATAATTCCTGTAACACTTCTTGAATGCCCGCCGTTAAAAATTTTCTCCGCAAGATTTTACAAAAACGGAAAAGTTGCCAATGAAGTCATTGCTGAAAATCTTGACAAGGAACTGAAGAGAAAATTAAAACTGCCGAAGAGCAAAAAGAAAATTGAAGACGTCAAAGATTACGACGACGTGAGAGTCATTGCTTATTCGCAAGTTAAAAAAACAGGAATAAAAAAAACTCCCGACATTGCGGAAATAGGATTAAGAGGAAGTGTCGAGGAGAAACTCAATTTTGTCAAAGAAAATTTTAACAAGGAAATTCCTGTGGAAAATGTTTTCGCAAAGGGAAATTTAATTGACCTTCGCGGACTCACGAAAGGAAAAGGACTTCAAGGTCCTGTAAAAAGATTCGGGATAACACTAAAAAGCCACAAGTCGGAGAAAGGTGTCAGAAGACCTGGAAGCTTGGGACCATGGCATCCTGCAAGAGTAACTTTCAGAACGCCGATGGCAGGACAGCTTGGAATGTTCACAAGAGCAATTTATAACGGAAAAATAATCGGCGTGAAAAAAGCCGACGGAAAAATAACGGGAATAAAAAATTACGGAAACATAAAAACGGATTATATAATTGTCAACGGAAGCGTGCAAGGAGCGGCGAAAAGGCAACTTATTGCAACCCAACCTTTGAGGGAAACGAGAAGACAAGTAAAGAAAAATTATGAACTTGTGGAGTTGAGATGAAAGACTATGAATTTGTCGCAAGGGTTAAAAGAGAAGGCATAAGTTACCTGCTTTATGAAAAAGGCAAAGAAGAGCCGTCAACCAACCAGGATTTATTTTTGACAATGGTTCGTAAATATGAAGCGCAAATAAGAAATATGATTAAAGAAAATGATTCATTAAAGTCGGTGAGACTTGAGGTAAAAGTATGACAAAGACAAAAATCTTCGGCATCGACGGAAAGGAAAAAGGAAGCATTGAGTTGCCGAAATTTTTCTCAGAGAAAATCCGCGAGGACATTGTTGCAAAAGTTCTTGAGACGAAAAAAAGGAGACAACCATATTCGCCTTCTCCCGTTGCAGGGAAACAGCATTCTGCAAAAGGAAAACTAAGCCATGCAAGGCATGTATGGAGAAGCGGCTACGGAAGAGGAAGTTCAAGAGTTCCGAGAAAAATATTTTCGCAAAAAGGAAGCCAGTTTAACTGGGAAGCGGCAGAAGTTCCTTTTGCAAGAGGCGGAATGAGGGCACATCCGCCGAAAATTTCTTCAATGCTTGAAAAAAAGAGAATTAACAAAAAAGAAATGGAAACCGCGCTTAAATCTGCGCTAAGCGCGACGGCAAACGAGAAGATGATAAGAAAAAAATATGCGCGATTAAAAGATACTGAAATAAAATCGCTGCCGTTTATAGTTGAATCGGGAATAACGGAATTAGGAACAAAACAACTTATTGAGAGCGTGAAAAAAATTCTCGGCAACTTGTCTGAAATTTCAGAGAGAAACAAAAAAATAAGAAGCGGAAAGGGAAAATCAAGAGGAAGAAGATACAAAAAAAGCGCGGGAGTGCTTATTGTAACAGGAAAAAATGAAAAAATGAAAACGAAAATTTTTGACGTTGCAAATGCGGGAAATCTCGGCGTGAATGATTTGGCTAAAGGCGGGCTGGGAAGACTTGTTGTTTACACTGAAAATGCAATTAAAAATCTCGCGGAGAAATTAAAATGAACAAGTACGGAACTGAAAAACGAGAATTAGGAGAATGCAGTTATAGAGACACATGTGAAACGAGAAGAAAATGTGACAAAGGATTTATTCCAGGAAATGAGTATGATAAAAGAGATGCAACAATGTGCCAGAGTTATGCTCCAATCATAAGCGGACTTGAAATGCAAGCAGGAGAAGAAATATGAACAAAACATTATTGCCGATTGTTGTTGATTTGGAAACGTCTGGTTTGAGCATGGAAAAGTGCGGAATCTGGCAGATAGGTGCAATTGACTTAAACACCAAAGAAGAATTTTTACAGGATTCAAGAATCGACGATGAAGATGAAATTAATGAGAACTCATTGAAAGTTACAGGAAAAACCGAGGACGAATTAAGAAATCCCAAGGAACAATCACAGAAAGAAATGCTTGAGATATTTTTTAGATGGATTGAAAAAAGGAAATTCAGAATTTTTTTGTGCCAGAATCCCCAGTTTGACATTGGATTTTTATGGGTAAAGGCAGACAAGTATAACCTTAAACGCACATTTCAGTATCGGGCATTTGATACACATACAATTGCACAAATAAAATATTTTGATACTTATAATAAATTTTTTATCAAGCAAAGCAAAGATGCAAATAGTTATGAAAGCAACATGAATCTTTCAAATGTTTTGAAATTCTGCGGAATTCCCGACGAGAGAATAGAACTAAAAGGAAGAGAAGTTGTCCACGATGGAAAACCGCACAACGCGCTTGAAGACTGCAAACTTACAGCAGAATGTTTTTACAGACTGATGTTTGGAGAAAATCTTTTTCCTGAATATTCACAACATGAAATTCCCGAGGTGTTGATAAAATGATAAAACCAATAACAACCGAGAAAGCGGTAATGCTTATAGAGAGCAAAAATGTTTTGACATTTAAAACTGAAAAAGAAAAAACAAGCGAAGAAATAAAAAAAGAAATTCAGGAATTATTTGAAGTTAAAGTTGAAAGAGTAAGGACACTCATCAGAGGAAACAAAAAATATGCGTATGTCAAATTAAAAAAAGAATTTCCCGCCATCGACGTGGCGACGAAATTGGGAATGATATAAAATGGCAAAAAGAATAATTTCACAGGCAAGAGGGAAGGGAAGCGGGACATACAGAGTCAGGAGAAGGGCGTTCATTTACAGGCTGAAATATCCAAGAGAACTTAACGGAGAAGGGGAAGTTATAAATCTGATAAACTCAAAAGGGCACACCGCGCCAATCGCAAAGATAAAATACCGCGACGGAATTTTTTTCATGCCTGCATTCAGCGGAATGATTGAAGGACAAAAAATAAATTTTGAAAAAGAAATTAAAGGGGGCAATATTTTGAAATTGAAAGACATTCCTGTAAAAACAAGAATCTATAATGTTGAATCACGCCCAGGAGACGGCGGAGTTTTCATAAAAACAGCCGGCAGTTCCGCCGTCGTGAACAAAGTTGTGGGAGAGAAAGTTTTTGTGCTAATGCCGTCGAAAAAAGAAAAAGAATTCAACCAGAATTGCCGAGCTGTTATCGGAATTATTGCAGGCGCGGGAAGACTGGATAAACCTATTGTAAAAGCAGGGAAGCAACATTTTATAAAAAAATCCAGGGGTAAATTATGGCCGAGAACCTCTGCAGTTAAAGTCAATGCAATTGACCATCCGTTCGGCTCGGGAAGAGGCAAAAATCCAAAAAGCAAAATCGCAAAAAGAAATGCTCCGCCGGGAAGAAGAGTCGGACACCTAAGACCAAGAAGAACAGGAAGGAGAAAAAGATAAAATGGCTGAAATAAAATCTGTTGAAGAAACAAAGAAAAAACAATTCACATTCAGGGGAAAAACAATTGAAGAGCTGAAAGAGCTTGACACTCGTGAGTTTGCAAAATATTTAAAGTCGCGACAGAGAAGATTTTTGCTCAGGCAATTTCAGGAAATTGAGAGTTTTATCAACAGAGCGAAGACAAAAATACAGAAGAACAAATTGATAAAAACCCACAACAGGGATTTTCTCATTGTCCCAAACATGGTTGGAATGAAAATCAGTGTATATAACGGAAAAAGTTTCGTGCCTGTTGAAGTAAGAGTTGAAATGCTCGGGCATAAATTCGGGGAATTTGCACCTTCGAGAGGAAGAATAAAACACGGAAAGGCGGGAGTGGGCGCGACAAAAGGAAGTAAATCAAAATCCAAGAAATAAATGAAAACAGATTTAATTAAAATAAAAAAATTAGAAAATGAAAAAGACATGGAACTACTTGAAGAAGGAGACATTGTTATAATTAGTTTAGGAAGCGGACAAATAAATGGGTTTAATGAACATAATGAGTATTACGGGCCTGCAATTTTTATTGGAGAGAGATTGAAGGGAACAGGAGATGAGGGGTTTGATTTTTGCAGACCGCATGCTAATACAGAAGATTGTTTTGTAGGTTATCATCTTTACAGGAAATGCATAACAATAACAGATAAAGGAGTGTTGTCATCAAAAGTTTTTTTCACATATGGAACTAAATATCCCCATTTAGCTAGTTTAATTTAAAATGACAGAAAAAAATTACAATCCAGAACAGAAGGGAATGAAAACCGCGAAAAAGCATGAAGTTGCGCAGAGAAAAGATAAAATAAAATCCGATGAAAAGGCAAAAGAAAAAATTGAAGAAAAGGTAAAGGAAAACAAAGAAGAAAACATAAAGTCCGACGAGAAAATTGAAGAAAAAGAAAGTTCCGCGAACAAGAAGTTCACGTCACAAGAAACAAAAATCGCAAAAAAAGATGAGAAATCAAAAAAAACAAATGCAGTTGTCAATGCCTACTCCATTCCCGTTTCAACAAAGCAGGCTATTGCAGTATGCAGGTTCATCAAAAACAAAAAAATTGAGGATGCAATCAGGGATTTGGAGGAAGTGATAAAAAAGAAAAGAGTTGTTCCGATGAGGGGGGAAATTCCCCATCAAAGGGGAAATGTCATGTCGGGAAGATATCCTAAAAAAACATCGCAGCATTTTATCAAATTGCTAAAAACACTCTCGGCAAATTCAAGCGTCAACGGACTTAATGATACTATAATATGCGAAGCTGTTTCAAACATTGCTTCAAGACCTTTTGGAAAATTCGGGAGAGTAAGAAAGAAAAGAACGCATGTTAAAATTGTCGCCATGGAAAGAAAAGAAAAAATAAAATCAAAGGTTAAAATTTAATGGAAGAAAAAAATTTTTCAAAAATGACAATATTTTGCATAATAAAAAACAGGAGTTTTTCATAATGGAAGAAAAAAATATCGTAAAATTCAAGAAAGATGAATTCGCAATAAGGGAATACATAAAAATTTCACTTGGGAAAGGGAAAATAAGCAAGGTCAGAATAGAATACACTCCAGTCGGGGAGAAGATAGTCATATCCACGAACAAACCCGGGCTTGTAATCGGAAGGGGCGGGGAAAGAATTGCCGAATTAACCAGCGTGTTAAAAAATAAATTCAAACTTGAAAATCCACATGTTGACATCGATGAAATAAAAAATCCGGAATTTGATGCGCAAATAATGGCGGATGAAATTGCATCGTCGCTGGAAAATATCGGACCGCTGAAATTTAAAATAATCGCTTACAGAACCCTGCAGAAGATAATGAGTGCCGGAGCATTGGGGGCGGAAATAAGATTAAACGGAAAACTTCCGAGCGCGAGGGCAAAGCAGTGGAGATTTGCACAGGGTTATATGATAAAAGTCGGCGACAGCGCGAAAGTCGTCGACAGGGCGCAGGCAATTGCGCAAACAAAACCCGGAACCGTCGGCGTGAATGTTGCAATACTATCGCCTTATGCGATATTAAAAGACAAGATATACCTTGATGAAGGAGTCATGGAAAAAATAAAAAACAACACGGAAAGGAGTAAAGAAGAAACAAAACCGCAAAAGAAAATAAAATCAAAATCAGGAAAGAAATAAATGGCGACAAAAAAATCAAAGGAAATAATGAAGATGAGCAGGCAGGAAAGGGAAGCAAAACTTAAAGAACTTAAAATGGAACTTGTGAAATCGTCAGTAAACTCGTCAAGATCAAAAAATTCAAGAACAGGAGAAATAAAAAAAATCATAGCAATGATACTCACACTCAACAGATAACATGGAAATATGTCCAAAGTGCGGCCTGCCTAAGCAGGCATGTGTATGTGAACAAATCATAAAAAGTTCACAAAAAATAAAGATAACAACCGAGAAGAAGAAATTCGGGAAAATCAACACTATTGTCTCGGGGTTTGAGAGCGGAATTGATGTGTGGAACATCGCAAAGACGCTGAAAAACAGGCTTGCCTGCGGCGGAACTTACAAAAACAACGCGATTGAACTTCAAGGAGACCACAGGAAGAGAATCAAATCCCTCCTCGTGGAAATCGGATTTGACGGAGAATCAATAAGCGATTAAACATACACAAAATGAAAGCGAACAAAAAAACAAAAAATGCAGAAGGGAAAGTGCCAGCGGTAGCTGTGAAAACAGAAAACTGCGGCGACAAAAAATGCAACATACACGGCAACTTAAAAGCGAGAGGACGAATATTTGAGGGGATAATTACAAGGAAATTTCCCAAGAGAATCACCCTTGAATTTGAAAGAATGGTTTATGTAAAAAAATATGAAAGATACAAAAAATCAAGAACAA
>JBBSYQ010000005.1:0-15128 GCA_038045145.1 Nanobdellota archaeon | reverse complement strand
AAAATGAAAAATTTAAGTAGTGCGAAAATTTTAGCGGGATAAAATGAAACTTGTTTCTGTTTCTGGCGGACCGGGAGTTGGAAAGACAAAGACTATTGAAGAATTGGAAAAACGCGGTTATGCTGTTTTTCACGAGGCAGCGAGGGAAGTTGCAACAATAGATAAAAGATTTGCAGGAAAGTCAATAGACAAAATTAACAGGCAGGAATTTCAAGACGAAATATTCAGATTACAAAAACGAGAGATTGAAAATCGGCTGAAAAACGCGAGAATTTTTTTTTCAGACAGGGGCTTGTGCGACAGCATTGCTTATTGCAAAGTTTATAATCTTGACATTCCGAAGGAGATTCTCGATTTTGCGAGAAAGTTTAGATATGCTGTGATTTTTATTTTAGAACCGTTAAATTTTTACAGAAAAGATGAATTAAGAACAGAATCAGAGGAAGAACAGAAGGCGATTCAGAATGAAATTATAAAAATCTGCGAGGAGTTTGGATGTAATCTTATTAAAGTTCCATGTATGACTGTTGAAGAAAGGGCTGATTTTATCCTCGGGAGTTTACGAGGAATTGGAAATTTTTGACAGAAAATTAAAGACTGGAAAGGCGGAAGAGTGGAGAAAGAACAAAAATCTTTAAAAGCATTTCTTGTTTTTGTAGAAAGCCGTTTAAATGCGGAGGTTAAAACGTCTAATGCAAATTGATAATGTTGAATTAAAGTGGCTCGGGCATGCGGGATTTTTAATCAAGAATTCAAAGGTTATTTACATTGATCCTTACAACATTCAGGAGGGAGAGAAAGCGGATTTTATTTTTATAACACATAGCCATTACGACCATTGCAGCGTTCAGGACATTGCAAAGATTGTGAAGGAAGGCACGAGAATTGTTTGCACCGCAGACTGCCAGAGCAAAATAATGAAACTTAAAGTTCCAGTGAAAATAGAAATTGTCCAGCCGGGAATGGAGATTGATTTTAACGACGTCAAAATTTCAACTTTGCCCGCTTACAACACCGACAAGAATTTTCATCCAAAGGAAGAGTCGTGGGTTGGCTATCTTATAAAGATGAACGGCATCGTGATTTATCATGCAGGAGACACAGATATTATTCCTGAGATGCAGACTTTGACGGGACATAAACAGGCAAACAAAAAACTGATTGCACTTCTTCCCGTCGGAGGAAGGTACACGATGACTGCGGAAGAGGCTGCTGAATCTGCGAAGACAATCAAACCTTATCTTGCAATTCCGATGCATTATGGAACTATAGTCGGAACAAAGGAAGATGCGGAGGAATTTGCAGAACTCTGCGGGGAACATGGAATTAATGCGAAAATAATGGAGAAGAGTTAATTTTTCTGAAAACTTTTTTGCATTTTGTTATTCTTAAGAGATAGCACGCGTCATCAAAAATTATTTAAATGAGAAATAGTTATATTTTTTATTATAATTTATTTAACCCTCATTAAATAAATTATTTCTGAATTCTTGTAATAGTTGGAAATGCAACATCTATATAAATCTTTCGCAAGAAAGCAATATAGATAATTTCCGACAATAAAAGATAAAAACCCAGTCTGAATTTAATTCAGAAAATAATTAATGAAAGGAGGAAAAAAATGGTTTTAGATTTTGCAAAAGAAGCAGTAGAGAACGCGAAGACTCACGGAATCAACTTTGATGAACTTAAAGCTGGAAAGGCAAACATCAAGGTTATCGGCGCTGGCGGAGGCGGTTGCAACGCTATTACATGGCTTTACAACAGGGGAATCAGTGGAGCGACGGTTTATGCGGCAAATACAGACGCTTTGCATCTAAGTGTTACAAAGGCAGATGAAAAAATTCTGATAGGAAAAGAATTGACTCGTGGTTTGGGTGCTGGCGGAGTGCCTCAAAAAGGAAGAGAAGCTGCAAAAGAAGCAATCGTTGACATCAAGAAAGCTATTTCAAACGCCGATATGGTGTTTATTGTAGCTGGACTTGGAGGCGGAACAGGAACAGGCGCAGCGCCAGTCATAGCTCAACTTTCCAAAGAAGCAGGAGCTATTGTCATTGGTGTTGTTACAATGCCGTTTGAATCAGAAAGAGCCAGAATCGACAAGGCAGAGTTTGGTTTGCAGGAATTGAGAGAAGTAACTGATACGTGCATTGTTCTTGATAACGACAGACTTGTTGATATTGCAGGACACCTTCCAATAGAGCAGGCATTTGCCGTTGCGAACGAACTCATCAGCATTATGATTAAGGGAATTGTCGAAACAATAACCTTGCCAAGTTTAATCAATTTGGATTATGCAGATGTTTCAACAATAATGAGAAACGGCGGCGTTGCTGTAATAGGAGTGGGAGAAAGCGATTCAAGTTCGGACAAAGTTAGCGAAGCAGTTAAACAGGCACTTGCACACCCTTTGCTTGACGTTGATTACAGAGGCGCTAACGGCGCTTTGATACATGTAACCTGCGGGCCTGACTTCAAGCTTGAAGAGTTTGATGCAATAGGAAGACTTATTACGGAGAATTTGAGCCCTGACGCAAATGTTATTATTGGAGCGAGAATCAACAAAGATTTTGTGGGAAAAGTAAGAGTTATAACAATAATGACTGGTGTTCAGTCGCCTTACATCCTTGGCAAGTCTATGGAAGAACACGCATTCCCTGCATCTAAAGAAATGTCTGATTTGGGAATACAGGTTTGGAAATAATTCCGATTTATTTTAATTTTTATTTTCTATTTCTTTTTTTTATTTTTTTGCTTAGTTTTTACGCTCGTGCAAAACATTCGCCTTCGGCTCGCTTTAAATTTGTGCTTTGCAGTATTAATGGCTCAAAATCCGCTTCGCTGGATTTTTCGCTAAGAATAATTTAAGGTAATAAAATTAATTATATACAAATGATCGTGTGGATTATTTTTTGTTTTAGTGGAGTATCGTGAAGAATTCCAATGCGGAGCAATATCAATAAGCAAGCACGAAGTGCGAGAGTATTCCTTCAACTTCAACTATCAATTCTCTTCGGGTTTTTCATTTTTTTGTTTCCGTATTTTTCAAAGTAAAGAATCCTGTCAAGTTCAACTTTTGCGGATATTTTTTCTTTTCTGAATTCATATCCTACTGGAAAAACGGCTTCAACGTCGATGTTTTCCGGAATTTCAAGTATCTTTTTTATTTGTTCGTCAACAAAATGCCCTATCCAGCATGTTGAAAGCTTTTTATCTTCAATTTTAAGCAGAAAATTTTGAATCGCAGCGCCTGCCTGCTGTCTTGCGTATTTTTTTCCTCTTTCCCCGTATGAACTTATTGTTTTTGAAGAATCAGAGCAAACAACAACAACAAAATTTGCCTGTGCGATGAAATCCTGCTGCGCAGCGTCGGCGATTTTTTGAATTTTCTTTGCGTCGCTTACAAGGATTATTTTTATCGTCGATATTCCTCCTGCCGTCGGCGCATGCCGCATTGAGTCAATGCATTCAATTACATCCCGCCAATCCGGCTTTATGCTTTTGAATTTTTTTACACTTTTTCTGTTTTTTATTGCGTCGTTGAGGTTCATGCCCACTGCCAATCCCCCGCCGCCCACCCAAAAAGGCAACGAGAAAAATTATTTACAATTAAAAGATAAAGATGTTTTTAAAATAATCGTTGGAGGATAATAATGCTTAAATACTGATTTTCTGTTTTTAAGAGATGACAGATTATTTGGCGTTGTATCATTTAAGTATTACTGAAATTGAGAGAACAGTTTTGACATACTCTGAAAAAGATTATACTGCTGAACGGACTCAGAGGTTTTCTGCAGAAAATGATTCTGATACTGAAAAAGTTGCTAAATCCTGGGTCCCGAGACTTTCAAAAAAGCCTCACGAAAAATTCTCTGAAACAACAAGAATTACTGCAAGATTAGAGAAGTTATTTCAGGTTATTGAAGTTCCTTTATCAGATTAGTCTTTTTCAAACTTGATTTCTCCCCCCCCCAAACATTTTTCCCCATGATAAAGAACAACTGCCTGCCCTTGTGAAATTCCAGTGATTGTTTTGTCGAGAATTACTTTGTATTTGTTTTTTTCTCTTATTAATTTTGCAGGAAGCAGTTCTCCAACTTGACGGATTCTTGCGAGGATATGTCCTGATTTTGTCCCGCCACTAGCACCCCACCCACCCACCCCATCAGAAGATTTGTTAACTCGTAATAATTTATTATTTATATTTCTCCTCTCACTCCAAAAAAACATATTATTAATTTCATCCTGATTTATCCAATGCACATTTTTTATTGTGATTTCTTTTCTGTAAAGAAGAGGATGTCCTTCAGGCGCCGCGATGATTGTGTTTGTTTTTGGATTTTTTTCCGCAACATACCATCTTTTCACGAAATGCCTATCCTCATTTTGTTTTGATATTTCAATTCCAAAGCGTGAACCAATACGTTGCCCGATTGTATAATAATAAATTCCGTCGTGTTCTCCGATAACTTTTCCTTCCGGCGAGAGAATTTTTCCTTTTTTTGATTTTATTTTTTTCTGCAGGAATTTTTTTAGATTTACCTTGCCAACGAAGCAAATTCCGACTGTTGATTTTTTATTGTAATTTGGAAAGTTATTTTTTCTCGCAATTTCCCTGACTTGTTTTTTTGTTAAATTTCCAACGGGAAAAATAACTTTCGCAAGTTCATTTTGTTTTATTCTATAAATGAAATAGCTTTGGTCTTTTGATTCGTCTTTTGCGCGGAGAAGATTATATCTTACTTTTGTCCCGCCGCCGTCTCCCCGACCACCCACCCCCTGAAGCGAGTTTTTAACTTGAAATTTTTTTATTTTTGCATAATGTCCTGTTGCAACAAAATCTGCACGAAGTTTTTTTGCCGCTTTTATCAGCAGAGGAAATTTTATTTTTTGGTTGCAGTCAATATCTGGATTTGGAGTTATACCTTTTTTGTAATCCCCGAACATTTTTTCAATTACATATTTTTTGTACTCTCTTTCAAAATCTAAAGTTATCAGAGGAATTTTCAAAATTGAAGAGATTTTTATTGCCATGCGCCTTTCGTCTTTCCATGCACATTCGCCGAATTGATTTTTTGTATCGCTCCAGTTTTTCATGAAAACGCCGACGATAGTATAGCCTTTGTTTTTTAACAGCAGAGCAGATACACTTGAATCAACGCCTCCGGACATTGCAACGAGGACTTTTTGTTTTTTCATAGTCTCAAAAAAATTTATTAATTAATAAATGCTTTTCTTTTTATGAAAAAAGTTAAGGATAAGGGGAAGCTTAGTGAAGAACAATATCATGTTTTAATTGAGAAGGGAACAGAGAAGCCATTTTCAGGAAATTTGTTGTACAATAAGAAAAAAGGAATTTATTCCTGTGCGGTATGCGGAAATGTTCTGTTTGATTCAAGGACAAAATTTGATTCCGGAACGGGCTGGCCGAGTTTCTACGACGTGAAAAAAAGAAGCGTGAAATTTAAAAAAGATTTATCCTTAATTATTCCGAGAACAGAAGTTGTTTGCGCAAAATGTGGAAATCATCTTGGACATGTTTTTACTCATCCAAAAAACGAGAAATGTCCAACTGGAAAAAGATATTGCATGAATTCCGTTGCTTTGGATTTTAAGGGGGAAATGAAAAGTTCAGACTAAAATTTCCCGGTTTTTTTGGTCTGTTTTCTTCGAAAAACGTCCCGACTGAAATTCTTTTGAATTTCGTTTAATCTGTTGAACTAAAGTTCAACGTCCCGAGGAGGACTCGAACCTCCGACTCCATGATCTCTGCGAAATCTTGCGATTTCTTGAACTTCCGTGAATAAGTTCACGTCGTAACAGTCATGTGCTCTACCAACTGAGCTATCGGGACTCACTTTGTTCGCCCCTTGCTTCTGCATTTCCCAAGCGTGGTAAACACAGAGCTATCGGGACAATAAATATCTGAAAAAAATTTCTTATTTAAAACTATCTTTTAAACCCAAATCAATGATTGGCTTGGGTTTATGTTTTTCCAGAAATGCGTAAACGTTGGAAGTTTTTGTTCCTTTTATCAGCGAGATAATCACTTCATTGGCTCTGCTAATATATTCAGGTCCCCCTATAATTCCGACTTCGTTGTCTTTTAATTCAAAATAGCACCCTGTTAAATGGTTTAGCGTCTTCAAAGTTTTCCCGTTTTTGCCAATGATTCTCGCCCTTATGCTTTTCAAATCTTTTCTTTTTGTGTGCTCTTTTATGTTTATTATTTCCAGAATGTATCCTTCTTTTATCAGCATTGCAGCGTCGAACGGAAAGCCGAAGTTTAAAGCGTCTATTACTTTTTCTCCTTCATATTCCTCCAAAGGAGAACCATTGATAAAAACTTCTCTCCCGCGATTTGTTATTTTTATGCCGAGTTTTCTCTCAAGCTGTTTTCTGTTCTTCAAAATTCGCGGAAGTTTATCTAAGATAATTTTTTTCATGAACTATATAGATAAAGAAATGTTAAAAAGTTTTTGCTTTATGTTTTTCAATTTGATAATGTTTAAAAGAGCATAATCTTAATCTTTTTATGGATTTAGAAACTCAAGTTGGAACTCTTGGAGACATTATTTATGAATTTATTTCCTTAGAGGGGACTATGAATCTGCAGGGCATATTATGGGGTTTGGTGCTGAACGAACGTTATAAGAAGAAAGTACAAAAGACATTAAATGAATTAGTAAGCGAAAAGAAATTATATCCTTCACGTGCAAAATTGAAAAATGCCAGATATGTAACCTACTACTCTGCTTATCCCGCTAAATAAGAACTTAATTAAAATTCTTCTTTTTCTTCTTTCAAATATCCGTTTCTTTTCAGCCATTCAATCTGGCTTGTCTTGTATTTTAGTATGACATCGCCTTTGTTCTTGTCGAGTTCCCATAGTTCAATTATCACGACATCTCCGGGACGCAGCCAAAGTTTTCTTTTCAGCCTTCCGGGAACGCGGCAGTTTCGCGTTTTTCCGTCGAGGCACTTTACCATCATTTTGTTGCCGCCGACTCTCTGTTCTATTATTCCGATTAGTTCCTCTCCTCTCGGCAACGGCGCGCGCATAATTTTTTGTTCATCTGATAGCGCTCCAGATTCGTCAAAACTATTTTCCTTGCTTTCTTCTGTGTTTTCCGGCATAATCATTTTATGAAAAAGTTGTTTTTAAAAGTTAGTATGAAGGTTTTATATAATATTCTTTTTTTATTTTATTATGAATGCCATTCCTGTTTTTTTACAAGAACCTTCAACTTATTTAATTTTTCAAGACATCGTTAATGCCATTCCGAAGAAAACTAAATTTTACATTGTTGGCGGAGCAATGAGGAATATTATGTTTTATTATTTCTTCAAAAAGAAATTACCTCAAAGAGATTTTGATTCGATAATTATTGGAAACCACAAAAAATTTATTGATAATTTGAGAAAATTTGGGTTTGTTTATGGAAAGATAAGGAGAAAAAATCAAATAACTTTGGAAAGAAAAAAATTTCCAAAAGCAAAAGAACTTAAAGATTTAGTTGTTTTGGATATTCATTGGAAAAAGAGCGGGAATATCCTAAAGGAATTAAAACAACATTCCAGTTTCACTATTAATGGTTTTGCGATTGAGGTTAGAGATTTATTTTTAAAAAATTGGAGACAAAAAATAATTGCAATGACTGGAGCAATTAGCGATTTAAAATCTAAGAAATTACGGGTAAATTCTATTGATAATAAACATAACTTATTTGCTGCGATTAGATTTATGTCGCTTGGTTTTAAAAAACCAAGTAAAAATGATATTGATTGGTTACTTAGAGAATTTAAAAATGCTCCAAAAAGACGAACAAAGACAAATCTCAAAAAACTTTTTGATTATGTTGTAGTAAAAGAAAAAGCTAAGAACCTTGCGGAGAAATTGCATTTAAAAGAGGAAATTTTTTAAACTTTTTAAGTCAGGTAAAAATATGCCATTTAAATTTGACGGACTGGATTATCACTTATTATTTTCTCCTGAACAATTTAACGAATTTCAAAAGCGAGGAAGATTGGAAGGATACTTGGTTGATTTTAAAGAAGAAAATAAAATAGATGCAAGGATGATAATTTCCTTATCAGGAAATAAAAATCCCGACGGTGTTGAAATTGTTCCTTATTATGGAAAAAACAACAAACTTTTGGAAGTGAATGTGGCAGTAAGCAGACATGCTGCAGAAATGATAAAAAATGGAGAATATATTTTTACTACTTATGGTTTTACCCGCAACAAAGTAAAAATTGGCGTTTATCCGAGATTTTCATAATGAATTTAAATCAGAACCAACGCGACAGGAATTCCCTGTATTTTTATTATGTTTTCTTTTGTTATCAAGTTGTTTTTTAGTGCAAGTTCCACGGATTTTCCGCCGACAATATTAAAAGTTGCGTCTGCGCTTTTTCCTTCTTCCATTATACTCCCGATTTCTTCTTCATCAGCCTCCTTGCCGTTAAAGAAACTTTCCTTTACATCAATCTGCAACTTCTCTTCTTCGAATTTTTTTCCGAGAAGTTCTGAATCACAGATAGCTATTACATCCCTGTATGCTTTATGAATTTTTACAAGCATTTCTGTTAAAAGGATTTTTTTGCGCCGTCTTTCATGGCTTTTTCCGCGTTTTCCTGTGATATCATAGCAGACATTTTTGTTCCACAGCTAGGACATTTTCCTTGAGCCATGTATCCGCCTCTTGAAGTCTTTTTTATCACAGGGTCTTTCATCTTTTTTCCCTTTTCTTTGCATTTCACACAATAAGCTTCAACCATTTTTTCCTCCTTGGTTTTTATATAAGTGAAAATTGTTTTTTAAAGGTTGTTATATTTAATTTTGAATATAAATTTATTTAAATGAATCTATTTAATGTTTTTTATGGCAGAAGAGACACATTATATTCTGATTAAATTTTACTCACAGCATGTTTTGCTCCGCACGCAAATCTGCTAATGAAACATTGAAACGCAATCAATGCCCGCGTCGCTAAATTTTACTCACAGCATGTTTTGCTCCGCACGCAAGACAGCGCATGAATGTAACACGGCTTGAAGGTTCTTTTACCAATTCTGTGTCGGGTTTTTTGCATTCCCTGCACAAAACAAATTCTTTCACATATTGCTCTATTTTCTGGTTTATTTTTGCCGACGGAATTTTCATGTTTAGAACAAGCCTTTCAGATTCTTTTTGCCCTGAAACTGCAAGTTCTTTCAGGAGAAATTTTTGGAAATGCTCGGGATTTCTCCTTATGTAATCTGCAGTCTGAAAAAAATTCGTGAGGATTGTTTTTCTTCCCTCGACATGCCCTTCTATTTTTGGAATTTCAAATCTTTCTTTTGAAATGTCTGTTTTTTTTATTTTTGCAAACGCTTCATCAAGAAGTTTTTCGTAGTTTTCCATAGAATAGATTTGAAGAAAGGATTTATAAATGTATTTTTGAAAATAAAGGGATGGTTAAGATTGAAGGATTATTTACAGAAGAGGAGATTAAAATGAGAGATAATATAAGGAAGGCACAAAGGGAGGCATATCAAGGAGATATGATCTTTTTGCAATTATGTGGTAAACTTTTAAGAATTGCAGAGAAAATGTTTGATAACCTCTTTTATGATTTTTTATGGGGGAAAAGTGTTGTTGGTAGGAATGATATTTTTAAAGAGGGTCGTTATCTATCTGGAAGTTATTATTACACTGTAAGAATACCCCGGTATAATATGACCTCCTCAGTTGAAGCGGATATGGTCCTCGTCTATAAACTTAAAGGGTATAATGTTGGAGGTATATATATGAATGTTCATAATCCCTCTAAGAACCGCATGACTGTCAGACATCCGAACAATTTAGATGACGTATTAAGATTAGCCCGCGCATACGAAGAAGCCGGCTTAGGTGAATTTACTGTCAAAAAAGCATATGAGGAATAATTTATAAGTTTTTGGAAATTGCAGATTTATTGCTTTGATTTATTCCCGCCTGCTCACAACTTCGCACGAGTATCTTTTCAATCCCTCCGCCAATTCCCTACCTACTCTTAACTTAGCACGAATTTTTATTTCCTTAATTTGTTCCCACCCGCCCACCCTCCAAAAAAACAATTAATTAATAATAAAATTTCTTTGAAAAGTAATTTCTCTTTACTACAAAGTCACTCGTCCGCCTTTAAAAGGTTCGCTGCGCTCACAACCAATTGCTCCGAAACTGACTCTGTCAAGTTTCTCCGCTAAAAAGTTTTAATGCATTAATTATCCTCAAGCGAAAACCTTAACGAAGTTTAGTTTGAGCCACCAATAAGCGAGCACGAAAGTGCGAGCGGAATTTGACGATGATAACAAAATTTATAAATGTTTTACGCTTATTTTAATTATGGTTAGGGGATTGAAAAAAGAGAGATTGCAGGGGCGAAATTTTGCATTAACTATCTTGCTGGGAATTTTTATAGCTGTGATGGTTGTTGTTTTGTTTAATTTGATTGTTAGTTATGCTTACGAATCTCCCAAATACGAGGATGTTTGCAAAAATATTAATTCAGGACCTTATCCTGTGAAATATGGCGTCGGAACTGAGCAGTGCGGCAATTGCACTTTTTCGAAGATATTGCAGGAACAAACAGACAGTTGCGTTCAATCTGGAGGAATGGCAATTTATGATTATGATAACAAGGGATGCACATCTTCCCTGAAAGAATGCAATATGTGCAATCAACAATTTAACGATGCTACTGCTAAGTATAATAAGAACACTTTTTTCATTTTTGCTTTTATCGGATTTATTTTGATTATCGCAGGATTGTATACTTCGCCTTTGCTTGTGCAAATTTCAACTTTGCCGGCAGGAGCGTCTTTGGTTATCGAAGCTGCTATTAAGAATTTCAATGATAAATTACTAATCATTATTGTCCTTACCTTGTTGATTATTGCAGCAATTGTTCTGGCTTTGAGGAAGTTGAGATAAATGAAAGAAGAAAAGAGATAATTTTTATTCTAAAAAATTGTTTAGATTAATTCCAATTTTTTGATAGAAATTTCCGAAAACTTTACGGATATGTAATAAATAATTTCTGGCATTTTGAATTTGGTTTTTATTTCCATTTTCTTTGGCAAGATTTAGAACTTCCACAGGATCTATAAATGGTCGTGATAAATCATATTCATAACTTACACATCCGTCAATTATACAAGGAATTACTTCTTCATGATTAAATCCATAATCAAATCCGGTCTTTTCTTTATGTCTTTTAGACACATCACAATTAATACATCCTCTTAATATTACAAACTTTGGAATTTCTATTCCCATATTTCACCCCAACCATCTTACAACCCCAGGGCGCGGTTCGAAGATAACTCCTTCCTCAAGAAGTTTTTGCAGTTCTTCATTAATTGTCTCGGGAGAGATTTCTTTGAGATTATAGCTTATTTTTTCAAAATTAATTCCTCCTGTTGCTTCAGAATTTTTTATTATGTCCGCGATTTTTTCCCTTGTCGGAAGCGATTCTGTTTTTAGCGCGGAAATTTTTTTCCCCTCGTGTTTTTCTGTTTCAATTTTTCTTAATACAAGATACTGGGGGTTTTGTTCTTTTATTATTTCCGGGGAAATGTAAATTTCGTTATTGAAGTATCTCAAGAGTCCTATTACAATTACTGTCTGTCCGTGCGAAATTCCTGAAAATTTTTCGCTGTCATCGCCGAACGCTTTCAGTTTTATCTGCCCCGAGCCGTCGTCAATTGTAAGAAATAGATATTTTTTCTCGCCGTTGCTTTCATATTTGTCAACAATTATTCCTGCGACATTTACTCTGATAACTTTTCTGTCGCCGAGTTCCAGGAAGGAAAATTTCTCGCCATTTAACACAGGCTTTCCGCTGATAATCCCTCCGATTCTCATTTTATATGCAATGTTCCGTTTGAAATCTTGTTCTGGCATTTTACAAATTGTCTTTTATTTTATTTGTCAATTCTGACATTTCTTCTTTTGACAATTTCAATATTTCCTTTTTTAAAATTATATCTATAAAATTATCATAAACTTCTTTATACATTGGAATAATATGAAAATGCAAATGGGTTAACAACCCGCCTGAATTTAAGAGACATATTCTTTTTGCATTAAATGCTTTTTTTATTGCCTTTGAAATTTTCAACAAAATTTTCTGTAATTCTAAATACTCTTTTTCAGATAATTCCGTAATGTCTTCCATATGTTTTTTTATAGCAAGGATTGTATATCCTTTAGTTGGAGGGTACAAATCAAGAAATGCTATGAATTTCTCACTTTCAAATATAATGTCCGAATCATCAATTTGATGTTTACAGATAAAACATTTCTCTTTGGGAATTTTTTCAAGTTTTTTAATATCAAATTTTTCCTTTTTCATCTTATATCTTTTGTATGTATCCTCTTCTGGGTTCTATGATTACGCTGTTTTTTCTTAATTCAATTATTGATTCCTCAATTTCGTCTTTTGAAAGCTTTCCCTCGAGCGCGTTTTCAATTTCCTCGACGGGAATTAAATCACCGAGTTTGTCCTGCAACTTGATTATCATATCTCTTACTATAAGAACTTTATTCCTTTTTGATGTTGTCATGCCTGTATATATTTTGTCAATGTCAAAAGTTTGTGATTCATAATCATAGCCAACTTGCATTAGATAATATTTCATAAGTTCAATCGCCCTTTTTGCATCGTCTGATGAAACAGTTTCACTTAATCTCATCTTCGCTGATGCCTCGGACATTCTTATCAAAGCCTGCAACTGCCTTGCTGAAATCGGAATAGGCCTGAGAGCGCTTTCAGATGACACCGGGCGGTTCCTTAAATCAACGTAAAAATTTTCAATTTCGTTCGCCGCTTCTGTTGATATTACCGGCTTTATTCTCTGTTTTGCATATGCGACATATTTTCTGAACAATTCTCTTGGGATTATCATTTCGTTTCCTTTTTTAATGTGTTCCTGCAAAACATGGCTTGCAATTTTTTTGTCTTTTTCCTTGTCTGGAATATCCCTTAATGTGAAAATTATGTCAAATCTGTTTATCAGCGTCGGAGGCAAATCAATTTGTTGCGCAACCGGCTGATACGGATCAAATCTCCCGAATTTTGGATTTGCGGCTGCAAGCACAGAAGTTTCCGCCCTTAACGTGGCTTGCACATTTGCCTTCGAAATCGTGATTGTATTATGCAAAATCATGCCATTGGAAATAAATGTTTTATATGGCTCAATTGTTATATCATAAACCCACTTTATCCCCTTATTTTTTATCTTTGAAACATTTTTGATTTTTACCCAACGAGCATATCCAAAAGCAAGTTTTTTTATTTCATTTAAATCGTCTTCCAAATCACAATATTCTCCTTCTTTATAACCATCTTTTTTTACCATCTCTTTTTCTGCTATTAAAACAAGTTTTTGCAAGAATACTCTCTGTTTTTCAACCCCCAAATCTATTTGATGTCCAAGAAATTTCTTTTGAGAAATTTTTAGCTTTTTAAAGATTTCATTTATTTTTTCGGTACAATTTGGAATCAGGTCACGAATAGTTTTATAACTTTTTTCTTTTTCTAGATATTCTTTCAACTTTTGTTTTTTATGTTGGGATAAAAAACTAATATTTTTCAAGAATTCAGCAAGATTTTCTTGACCAGAGATGTCTAATCTCCAGACGTTTGAATGCTTGTCATAAAAAATTGAGGACTGAATACCCAATCTTAACAATAAATTTGAGATCTGTTCTGTTAACAATCTATTTTCTGAAACAAATGAGATTCTACAGCCATTTCTTTTTTGCATTGAAACCGAGCCATCTCCATCATATAAAGCCCTTAAAAGATATTTTATGTTCTCGTGTGGAAGATGCATAATTTCTTCAGGGATTACTTTTATTTTTCCTTTTTCCAGTAATTTAGGGTCAATTTTCATCATTTTTTCAAAAACTTCCTTAGATATGACTCTTACCGCAAATTGCTTTCCTCTTTGGGTTATTATTGGCTTAACCTTGAAATAATTTTCAATTGCTTTTTTGTAATCTTCAATTAGATTTTTGTCATTGTTCCAAAATTGAATCCCTGTTTTTTTGCCCCTATTTAACTCATAACTTCCGTCACTTATGTGATATCCTAAAATTTTGCATAAAATATCATTTTCTTTCTTGTAATCTTTTGCATTTATTTTTATTTCTGAAGGTACTGGGAAGAACATTCCTTCTTTTAATTTTTCTGCAGGAATTGTCGTTATCTTTCCATTCTCAACAATCCAACAGGGATGTTCCGGAGTGACTGTAATTTCCCTTCCCTGTGAGAATTTTATCTTTACAAATTCTTTTGGAGCAAGGTGTCTGCTAATTCTGTCGGCTTTCAATGGAAAATGATTTGTGAAATTTGTTGAGATTAACTCCACTGATTCAACAGGTAGAATTTCACAATTTTTTCCAGAATATACTTTGTTCTTGTTTTTTTTCATTAAATCATCAACAAATTTTCCAATTTCAACTTCTTTTCCATCTGAGAGGAGAAGCTTAAAATCTGGAAGCATGCATTGCTGTTCCATTGCCTCGTGCATTGAGCTTCTGTCTGAGGGGTCCATTTTTTCAAGTTCATCAATGCAAACCAATCCCTTGTTTGCCAAAACCATTGCTCCTGCTTCCAAACTCCAGCCTCGAAGATATTCATCTCTTACAACCGTAGCTGTAAGGCCTGCTCCGCTTGCGCTTTTACCGACGACATATCTTCCTTTTGGGGAAATTTCCGCCATGAATCCAAGCGTAACTGATTTTGCAACTCCGGGGTCTCCAATTAGCAATATGTGAATGTCTCCACGGCTTTTTTGCCCGTCTGCATGAATTTTTTTCACTCCGCTGAACAATTGCAACACAAGCGCTTTTTTTATTTCATCATAGCCCCACACGCTCGGCGTTATGCTTCCCGAAAGCTTGTTGAAAATTTCAGGGTCTTTTGACATCTCGAGGATTTTCTGCTCCTCCTCTTCTGTAATATTCAGCTCCTCAAAAGTTTCTTCAAGAGGAATAAGATTGTTTGCTTCAATTGCCAATTCAAATCTTGTTGACAAACCTCCCGAGGGCAGAGGCACGGGAACTTCTTTCAAAACGCCTATGACTTTTATCTTGC
>JBBSYQ010000004.1:0-14647 GCA_038045145.1 Nanobdellota archaeon | reverse complement strand
TTTAGGTGATTTAATAAGAGTTCAGGAATGCAGGCCATTGAGCAAAATAATCCACTTTGTGGTTTTAAATAAAATAAAAAGCAAAGAAGAAAAATGAAAAAAGAATATTTTCATTCATTCGCCATAGGAGGCATGTCAAATGAAAGCAGTAGGAGCTAAAACAACAGCGGGTTTGAATTTGGGAGCAAGATTAATCGCGGCCGACAACAGCGGAGCGAAGATAGTCAGACTTGTCTCTGTAAAAGGGGGTAAGGGAAAAAAAGGAAGGCAAGGAAGGGCGAAAATCGCCGACATGGTAAAAGTAAGCGTTAAGAAAGGAATTCCCGACATGAAGGGAAAAGTGTTTGATGCAATTATAATAAGACAGAAAAAACCTTACAGAAGACTTAACGGCGAGAGAATTGCATTTGAGGACAATGCCGCGGCGATATTAAAAGATGACAAGGGAAATCCAAAGGGAACACAAATCAAGGGCGCTGTCGCGCGAGAGATTATGGAACGTTGGCAGTCAGTAGCTAAAATCGCACAATTTGTATATTAAAATGAAAATTACAGATGTTAATACACCCAAAAAAGCAAGAGTATATTTAATATTCAATGCACTTGAATTAGCTTCCACCCTAAATGTTCCTCAAGAAAATTTTGACAAACATAAATATGAAACTCAAAAAAGATTATATACAGATACTGCGAAACTTCTTGGAAGAGATTATTGTATAGACGCAAGTGATTGTGATAATGCAATTAAAGAGCTAGAAAAAATCTGCCTTGGAGGGAAGGCATCCGGCATATATTAAAATGAAAAATAAATTTTCAACGCACTGGAAAGAAAGCAAACAACCGAGAAAGCAAAGAAAATATCTGGCGAACGCTCCGCTGCATTTAAGAAGAAAATTTGTCAGCGTGAATCTGTCCAAGGAGTTAAGAAAAAAATACGGAAAGAGAAACATTCCTGCAAGAAAGGGCGATGAAGTTAAAATAATGCGCGGCAAATTCAAGGGGAAGCAGGGAAAGGTAAGCGAAGTAAAACTTAAAAAATCAAAAATTATCGTGGAAGGAATCCAAATTAAGAAACAGGACGGCTCAAAGACAAACATAAAATTGCAGCCTTCAAATCTTATGATAACTGAATTAAATCTAAGCGATAAAAAAAGATTGAAAACAAAAACGCAAAATAAAAAACAGGAGGAAAAGAAAAAATAAAATGCACATGAAAAGACAGCAGGCGCCGAAGAACTGGCCTGTGCCAAGGAAGGGAACAAGATACATAGTTAATCCAAAATTCAGCCCAAGCAAAGGACTTCCTATTCTGATTATCCTTAGAGACCTTTTAAAAATGGCGGGAAGCAGAAAAGAGGTAAAGAAAGCAATAACAGGAAAACAAATCATGCTTAACAGCAAACTCGTTAGAGACGAAAAAAACGGCGCTGTTTTGTTTGATGTTGTTTCAATGATTCCGACGGGAAAACATTACAGGATTGAAATGTCGGAGAATAAAAAATTCAGCCTGAATGAAATAAAAAACAATTACGACAGAAAAATCGCAAAAGTAACAGACAAAAAAATTCTGCGCGGCAAAAAAACGCAGATTAATTTCAGCGACGGAAGAAATGTCATCTCAAACATGAAGTGCAACACAAACGATTCTGTTTTGATTAATTTTCAAAACGGAAAGCTCGAGAAATGCCTTGAACTTAAGGAAAATGCAAACGTCATTGTATTTGAAGGCAAACACGCTGGAAAAAAAGGAACAATAACAAAAATGGACAAAACAAATAAAATGGCGGAATTAAAAATAAGCGGAAATCCTGTAAAGGTTTTAATAAAACAAATAATGGTTGTTGAATAAAATGAAAAATAATGAAAACAAGATGAGAGAAATAAAAATTGAGAAGATTGTATTAAATGTGGGCGGAATCGGAGAGGAACTTGAAAAAGGATTTATGCTGTTAAAACTTATTTCTGGAAGAAATCCCGCAAAAATGAAATCATCAAAGAGAATTCCAACACTGGGCGTCAGGCCAAAACTTGAAATCGGCGCCGTTGTAACAATAAGAAAAAATTTTGAGGAATTGCTCCGAAGACTTCTTGCCGCAGTAGATAATATCTTGAAAAGAAAACAAATAAGCGAAAATAATTTTTCTTTTGGAATAAAGGAATACATAGAGATTCCCGGAATGGAATATCAGAGGGGCATAGGAAACAGGGGATTTGACGTTACTGTTGTCATGAAAAGAGCCGGGAAAAGAACCGCAGCAAAAAAAATAAAAAGGGGAAAAATTCCGCAGAGACACATGATTCCAAGAGAAGAAATAATTAAATTTATGGAGGATAAATTCCGAACAGAATTTAAATAGTTTAGGGAAAATAAAATGACCGCAAGTGATTGGAGAAAAACGTTGAAACAGCTAAGCAGAAAAAAAGCAGTCGCAGAGAAATTTGTTAAACATAACAAACCAAAGGACAGAAAAATAGGAATTGCGGCGTGGAAATGCGAGAGATGCGGACGATTCGGCGCGCGCGTGAGTTCATACGGGCTGAATTTATGCAGGCATTGTTTCAGACAAGTTGCGGAGGAAATCGGATTTCAAAAATACAGTTAAACGGAGAATAAAATGTCACAAGATGTTGTTGCTGATGCATTGAATATGATAAGAAACGCCAAGAGAGCGGGTAAAAGTACTGTGAAGTTAAACAGGATTTCAAATCTTCTTGTAGAAATTTTAAAGATAATGAAAAGGTACGAAGCTGTGAAAAAATACAAAATAGACAGCAAGGAAAAGTCAATCGAGGTAACTATTGGAGAATTAATGGATTGCGGAGCAATAAAGCCACGCTTTAATGTAAATGTCAGCCAAATTGAGAAATACAAGAGAAGATATCTGCCTGCAAGAGGAATCGGCATTGTTCTTGTATCAACGAACGGCGGATTATTGACGCATGAAGAGGCTATGGAAGAAAAAAAAGGAGGGGCTTTGATAGCATACTTTTACTAAAATGAGGAAAGAAATTTTCAAGGAAATAAAAATTCCCGACGGAGTCGATGCGGAAGTAGAAAAAAACACGCTTTCCGTAAACGGCAAAGAAGGAAAACTAAAAAGAAAGTTTGACTCAAATAATTTTCTGTTTGAAAAAAAAGGAAGAGCCATTGTAATTGGAGGAAAAGATCTGACAAAAAAAGACAAGAGGATTCTCAACACAATCGTCGCCCATATCAAAAACATGATAAACGGCGTCCAGCAAAAATTTGAATACAAGTTAAAAATAGTGTACAGTCATTTCCCAATTACCGTCGAATTAAAGGGGAATGAAGCAATCATAAAGAATTTCCTTGGAGAAAAAATATCGCGAAGGGCGGAAGTTCTCGGGGGAACCGAAGTAAGCATTGACGGCAATGTAATTAGGGTAACATCAAATGACAAGGAACTTGCCGGACAAACCGCGGCAAATTTTGAGAAAGCGACAGTAATAATCGGAAGAGACAGACGAATTTTTCAAGACGGCATTTTTATAACAAATAAACCAGGGAGGGAGATATGAAATTTTTAAGAAGAGACTGGACGAGGCATTCAAAACTCGGGAAAAAAAGAAAAAAGAAACAGAAATGGAGAAAGCCCACTGGAAGAGACAACAAAATGCGGGAAAAAAGGAGAGGATATCCAAAAACAGTCAGTATAGGATACAAAGGTGCGAAAAAAACCGTTCCGAGAATTGTTCATAATGCAAAAGAACTTGAAAAAATTGGCAGAAATGGAAAAATCATCGTCGGAAAAACCGGAAAGAGGAAAAAAATTGAGATAATAAAAAAAGCCATGGAAATGAAAATTCAAATTCAGAACATAAATGCGCGGAAATTTTTAAAAATAAATGAAAAAGCGAGCGGAAAATGAAACTGGAGAAAAAAAAAGAACTGGCTGCGAGAACATTTAACGTCGGTAAAAAAAGAATTGTCTTTGCCGAATCAAGAGTCAATGAAATAAAAGAAGCCATAACGAAACAGGACATGAGAGATTTAAGAAGCGAGGGAGCAATTACAATAAAAAACATAAAAGGCAAGAGAAAAAATGTAAAAAGAACGGGCAGAAGAGGGCCGGGAAAAATAAAAAAAAGAGTTGCCGGAAGAAAGAAAGAATATATTACAATAACGAGAAGATTAAGAAACTATGTTGCGATTCTGAAGTCCGGAGGGGAAATCTCAAAAGATGATTTTTATGATATAAGAAAAAAAATAAGGAACAGGATATTCAAAAGCAGAGCCGACCTTAAAGATTACATTAAAAACTTAAAACACAAGCAAAATGAAAATACAAAAAAAACGAAGACTTCAAAATAAAACTGATTACGGCAGGAGATTGGGGCTGTTAAAGGGCAACGTTCCGAGGGTGGTGTTCAGAAAAACCAACAAGTATGCAATAGCACAATATGTAACCAGCAACGAGACAAATGACAAAATAGAATTTGGCGTTACATCAAAACAATTACTAAAATACGGATGGCCAAAAGAATCTCAAGGAAGCCTTAAATCAATTCCGGCGTCATATCTTACGGGATTTCTGATGGGGAAAAAAATAATCAACGGCAAAAAAGAAAATCCGATAGCTGATTTCGGCATGATTAGGAATGTGCACGGAACAAAAATTTACGCGTTCCTTAAGGGACTTGCAGACGCGGGAATTAAAATAAAGTGCGACAAAAAAAATTTCCCTTCCGAAGACAGAATTACTGGGAAACATTTGAAGAAAGAGTTTTCAAAAATTTTTGAAACAATTAAATCAAATATTGGAAAAGAAAAATAAAATGGCTGAACTAAAAACAAAACACATTAAGAGAGAAAGAGAAGAAGGAAGGAAGCACAGGGAAGATTCCAATAGAGAGAAAAATGCGAGCATGGCTCTTGAAAACTGGAAACCCAAAACAAAACTTGGCATGGAAGTAAAAGAGGGAAAAATAAAAAACATAGACGAGATACTTGACAGCAACAGGAAAATAATGGAAAGCGAAATTGTTGATTCGCTGATTAATGTTAAATCAGAATTAATCTTAATAGGGCAGTCCAAGGGAAAATTTGGCGGAGGAAAAAGAAGAATCTGGAGGCAGACACAGAGAAAAACACAGGAGGGAAACGTCCCCACATTCTCGACGCTGGCTGTTGTCGGAGATGAAAACGGACATATTGGAATAGGAATGGGAAAGGCAAAAGAAACTCTCCCTGCCAGAGAAAAGTCAATAAGAAAAGCTAAACTGAACATAATGAAAATAAAAAGAGGATGCGGCGCATTTGACTGCGCATGTTCGGAACCGCACACCATCCCTTTCAAAATAGAAGGAAAAGCTGGGAGCATAAGGCTAAGACTCGTGCCTGCTCCGCAGGGAACAGGACTTGTTGTTGCGAGCGAACTGAAAAAAGCGCTCAAACTTGTTGGAATTAAAGATGTTTACAGCAAAACATTCGGAAAAAAGAGAACAACATTTAATTTAATTAAGGCGTGCATTAATGCGCTGGAAAAAACAAACAGGAAATCAAGCATTTCTGCAGCAATAAAAGAAGCACCACAATCTGAAAATATAAAATGATTTGCATAATAAGAATAAGCGGCGAAGTCGGAATAAGGAAAGACATAGCCGAGACTTTCAACAGACTAAGATTAAGAAAAAAATATTCGTGCGTTGTTTTAAATCAAAGCGATGAGAGTCTCGGGATGATAAAAAAACTTAGAAGTTTTGTCGCCTTCGGCGAGATAAACGATGAAACCCTCGGAGAGTTAATTGAAAAAAGAGGAAAGTTAATCGATAAAACGAAAAAAACAGATTTGAAAAAAATTGCGGGAGAATTGAAAAAAGGAAAGAAATACGAGGAATTAAATCTAAAACCCTTTTTCAGACTGCATCCGCCACGAGGGGGAATAAAAAGCAAGGTGCATTTTCCAAAAGGCGTGCTTGGAAATAACAAAGAAAAAATAAATAAATTAGTTGAGAGAATGCTGTAAGATGAATTTTAAAGAATATCAGGAACTATGCAAAACTACTGCAAAAAAAACAAACAATAAGGAATTGGAACTATGTAATTGGGGGCTGGGGATTGCTGGAGAAGCAGGGGATGTTGCTAGTTGTATTAAGAAATTAGTTTTTCATAAAAATGAATCAATAAAAGATGGTATAAAAGAAAATTTGGGGGATATGATGTGGTACGCTTCTATGATTTGCAATAATCTAAATTGGAGTCTTGAAGAAATATTAGAGGAGAATATTAAAAAACTGAAAGCAAGGTATCCTCGGGGATTCACAGAAAAAGATGCGCAGCGAAGAGGGACTATGACTAAATGGAGTGGTAAATAAAATGTCACTAAAAAAAACTAAGAAAAGAAAAAAAGTTTCAAGAATGCACGGAAGAAAAATGGGAACGCACGGATGGGGAGCAAGGAAGAAACACAAAAAATCCGGGCATCGCGGAGGAACTGGAATGGCAGGGACGGGAAAAAGAGCTGACCAGAAAAAAACTCTCGTGAATAAATTATACGGAAACAAATATTTCGGAAAGCAGGGAATAACAAGCAAAAAAACGCAAAGAGACAAAAGAGATAGGATTAATTTGCAGGACATTGAACTAAATCTCGGAAGTTACATTAAAAAAGGAATTGCAAAAAAAACAGACAAGGGATTTGAAGTTGATTTGAGTTCTTACAAAATTCTTGGGAATGGAAATATAAAAAGCAAACTGATTATAAAAGCAAAGAGTGCATCAAAATCCGCTATTGAGAAAATTAAAAAAATTGGCGGAGAAATCAAACTAAAATAAAATGGCAGAATATGTCGCATTCAAGTATTTTGAAACAGAGGAAGAATTTATTAATCATTTGATTAAGTGTGGTTCAAAGTTAGAGGATATATTGGAAGGATTAGTTCATGAAAAAGCACATGCAAAAAAGGCTCGTGAATTAGGATATACAGACGTTAAATATGGATTCAGGATAACTTCTAATAGAGGAAAGATTATTGATTTCAGATATTTAACTAAAGTTGAAGGAGTTACTCCTGAAGATGCAATGGAAATTGCAAAAGCCCCCGAAGACCCGGGTAAGTTAGATAAAAGATTATATGAAATAGCAAGCGTTAGTTCTGCTTTAGACAAGATAGGATACCCAAAAGGTTACATACCAGAAGATTATATAGAAAAATAAAATGGATTTAACTAAAAAACTGGAAATTTTTTGTAGAAATCATTTTTCCGAAAAAAACGAAAAATGGATTTAAGAAAAATACTTAATGTTATCCCCGAAGTAACAAAGCCCGAAGAAAAAAGAGTTGAATTTGGAAAAAAATTAAAATGGACTCTTGCGATTCTTGTTTTATTTTTTGTTCTTGCAAACATTTCCCTTTTTGGATTGTCGAGCAATGCGCTGGAAAGATTTGAGTACCTTGCAATAATTCTTGGAACAGACTTCGGAAGCATAATCTCCCTCGGTGTGGGACCGATTGTAATGGCTTCAATTATTCTGCAACTTCTTATAGGGGCGGGAGTTTTAAATATTGATATTACAACCTCGGAGGGAAAAAAATTCTTTCAGGGAGTGCAAAAACTTCTTGTGTTATTTTTCATAATTTTTGAAGCAGTCGTTTACGTTGTAATGCAGGGATTGCAAGCAAGTCCCGGATTTACCTATGTAGTCATAATACAGCTCATTCTCGGAGGACTTGCGATATTTTACATGGGGGAAGTAGTTGACAAATGGGGATTCGGACACGGAATCAGTTTATTTATCGGAGCAGGAATAAGTTGGAGAGTCGTAACAAGCGCATTTCAGTTTGTAAACCAACAGGGAAAGAATTGTTTGCTTGCCTTTGGCAGCGTGCCGTGTTCTGGGAAAATTCTGGTTTTAGTTCAGTCCATAGTGAACAGATACCCTCTTGAATTTTTATCCGCGTTCGCGGCAATTTTGTCGACGGTGCTGGTCTTCCTTGCAGTTGTATGGGTGCAGTCTCTGAAAGTTGAAATTCCCCTGTCATTCGGGAAAATAAGGGGTTACGGAGTCAAGTGGCCTTTGTCATTTTTTTATGCTTCTGTTATTCCAGTTATTTTAACAGCCGCCTTAATTGCAAACATTCAATTATTCGGAGGCATGCTTGAAAATGCCGCGGCTCCGTGTGTTTCAGGAGGAGAATGCACTGGAATGGCAAAGTTCGCATCTTACTTTGGATTTCTCGGACATTTTGTTCAGGGACAACCGATTTCAGGACTTGCATTTTGGATGGGCTCGACGAATCTTCTGGAACTAACAATCAGAGGAGGATTTCTGCCGATTTACCTTTTGCAGGGACTGATTCATACTTTGTTCTTTATGTTTTTCTCGACGATATTTGCAGTCTTCTGGGTTAAAACATCAGGCATGGATTCAAAATCCCAAGCAAAAAAAATTGCCGCGTCCGGATTGCAGGTGGCTGGATTCAGGCAGGATGAAAGAGTTCTTGAAAGCATTCTTGATAGATACATAATGCCGTTGACAATAATGGGCGGACTTGCAATAGGAATTCTCGCATCAGTAACAAATTTGCTCGGCGCACTGGTTCAAGGAACCGCAATTTTGCTTGTAATAATGATTATGTTCCAGTTTTACCAGAATATTGCACAGAATCATCTTGCGGACATAAATCCATCGATGAGGAAATTTATAGGGGGATAAATTCCCACGGATATCAAATGAATTTTACATAGAGAAAGTTTATTGGGGGATAAAATTACTTAACTTTAAAAACTATTTTTCATTGTTTTAAGATAAATTAAAAATTTTGGATAATGCATATTTAATAAAAATGCGTAAAGGAAGCACGGGCAGATTTTTTATTGTAACGTTTTTGTTAATGGGCGTTTCTTTAATTATTGCCTCATCGTGGGACAAGTTTCCTGCTGTAAAAAATTTCGTGGACGGAATTCTAAATCCGACTGCAGGAATGTTAATCAACTGGAACCCAACTATCGGCTCGCTGTTTGTATTTTTCCTCATTGCACTTGTATCAACGGTTACACAAAAATATTTAACAGACCAGGAAACGCTTAGGGAACTAAGAAAAGAGCAGAAAGAAATAAACGAGGAAATAAAAAAATACAGGGACAATCCAAAGAAATCCATGGAACTACAAAGCAGTCTTATGCCGACGACGATGAAAATGATGGAAATAAACATGAAAGGCTCTGCGTTTACAATCATCCCGATGATTCTTCTCTTCAGGTGGTTCATGGAAATTTTTTTAGAACTCGGAAATCCCGTGTTTTTCGGATTTTTAAGCTGGTTTTGGTTTTATCTTTTATCGCTTATTTCCTTCAGCATTATCCTTAGAAAAGTTCTGAATGTGGTTTAATACGATTTGTTTAGAAAATCATTTCCATTAACACATATCAAATCCGGATTTATATTAATTTTTACATTAACTCGCGAGCGAGTAATTTCGCGAAGGGCAAATGTTATTTATCAAACAAAGCTGGTTTAACAATAAGGTTTAAAAGAGTTTAATGTCTGGCTTTTTAATGACGGAAAATCAGGAAGAAAATCACGGAGAATTGATATACCGATTAAGCCTTTTTGAACAGCAAATCCGGCAAATGCAGGCGCAGGTGCAGGCAGTTGAACAGGGAATTTTGGAATTAAGCTCGCTAAAAATAAATCTTGATGAATTGAAAAATTCAAAAGACAAAGAAATTCTTGCTTCCGTCGGAAGAGGGATATTTATCAAATCAAAAGTTCTCTCGGATAACTTCATAGTTGACGTAGGAAATAAAATTCTTGTGAAAAAAACAATTCCTGAAACGCAGAACATTATCGGTGAGCAAATTAAGAAACTGGATGGTGCGAAAAAAGAACTTGAAGATAACATCGAAATCTTAAGCAATGAAATAAGAAAAATCATTGAAGATGCTGAGAAAAGGCAGAACTAATTTGTTAAAATAATCTCAAACTAATATTTTATTGTCAACATTTAAAAGACTATCTTCATTTATGGTTAAATGCTTGAATCAATCGTAAATCCGGCAAGAGTTGAAAAAGGTCCGTGGAAGATGTTCTTCGTCGGGATTATTTACGCGTCGCTTTCGATACTTCTCGTCCACTGGTTTTTTTCCAATGATGCCGTCTTGTACGAATATGCGGGAATACTTGTAATAACTTTTTCCGTGATGTTTTCCCTGCCTTTTATGTATTACATGATTAAAAAAGAGGAACGGGAAGATGAAACGACATTCGGATTGTTAAGCGTGTGGAAAATACACAGCGACGCCATATATGCTTTCATGTGGCTTTTCCTCGGATTCGTCATCGCATTTTCCTTTTGGTATATCGCATTGCAGGATCAAAATCTGTTCAATGCGCAAATAGAAACTTATTGCGCCATAAACAGCCCGGGAGAAATACAAAAATGCCTGCAGGTGTATTCTTTCGATTCTGTAAATCCCACGGGAGCAGCTACAAAAGCCATCAGGTTTATGTCAATCTTGAGCAATAACATTTATGTAATGATATTCACGCTGATTTTCTCCCTAATATTCGGCGCCGGGGCGATATTTGTTCTGGCGTGGAATGCAAGTGTAATAGCCGCGGCAATAGGCATTTTCACAAAATATCAAATAAGCGAGATTCCCCTCGGGGTTTTGAGATACATGATTCACGGTTTCCCTGAAATAACCGCTTACTTCGTAACCGCGTTGGCGGGGGGAATTTTCGGAACAGGAGTTATAAGAAACGGAATAGGAAGCGAGAAATTTTTCAGAGTCGCAGAAAATGCAGTCATATTGCTTTTCGTTTCTCTGGCTTTGCTTTTAATAGCCGCGGCAATCGAAGTTTATCTAACGCCCTTTCTGTTCAATTAAATTGGAAATCTTTATATTCTCTTAATCACAATTTACTAAAATGGAAATTTCAGCAGAAGAAACCATAAAAAAAAGGAAAGAAAAAATATTTTCGCTGTTAAAAAACAAAAGGGAATGGATTTATTATTTAGTTCTTTCATTCATAGTTTTTATCGGGGTTTACATAAGAACAAGAAACATTCCCGGACTGAAAGATATAACAACCGGCACGTGGACTCTCGGACCTGATTTGGATCCTTTTTTGTTTTTAAGATGGGCAGAATACATTGTGGGAAACGGGAGCTTATTTGCGCATGATATAATGAGATATGTTCCTCTTGGTTATGATACTGCCGGCGAAATGAAACTGCTTTCTTATATGATTGCATGGTTCTATCACACATTGTCTTTTTTCAACAAAGACATGACAATAACTTACGCAGCAATCTGGTTTCCAGTAGTGATGTTTGCTCTTACAGCAATTGCATTTTTCCTTTTTACCAGAAAAATATTTTACAAGGAAAGCAATGATACAAAGAACATAATTGCGCTAATTGCAACTTTGTTGTTTGTGCTGGTTCCTTCACTATTACCGAGGACAATTGCAGGAATTCCTGAAAAAGAATCCGTGGCGTTTGGTTTCATGTTTCTTGCTTTTTATCTCTTTCTTGAAGCGTTCACTTCGGAAAAATTAAAAAGGAAATTAATTCTTGGAGTTCTTGCAGGAGTTTCAACCGCTTTAATGGGACTTGTTTGGGGCGGAGTTATTTTTATCTACTTCACAATTTCCACTGCCGTGCTGCTTTCTTTTATCCTCGGCAAAATCAAAAGAGATGAATTCATCGTTTATTCCGCGTGGATGTTTACATCGTTCGCTGTTATGATGCCTTTTTCCACAAGATATGCCCTTGAAAATCTGATTGTCTCTGATTCAACAGGATTATCAATCGGCGTGTGGTTTATCGTCGGTTTAAGCCTTATATTTATGAAGCTGAACAAAGTGGAAGAACTAAGAAAGAAAACAAAACTTCCGAAAGAAATTTTTTCATTAATCATCTCCGCAGCAATACTGCTTGTTGTTATATTATCAACTCTTGGTTTTAATTTCATAATCGAGCAAACTATCAATGTAAAAAACTCATTAATCAATCCGCAAACAAGCAGGTTTGGTTTGACTGTTGCGGAGAACAAGCAACCATATTTCATAAACGACTGGAAAGGAAACTTTGGACCTGTTTTCAGGGAAATTCCCTTGTTTTTCTGGTTATTTTTTGCAGGCACCATTGTGTTGTTTAAGGATATGATAGAGAAATTGAACAAAAAAGAAAAATTAATTTTGACGGGCAGTTATTTCATTTTTTTAACCTGTTTGATATTCAGCAAATATTCATCAGGAAGCAATTTGAACGGAACAAACGGATTAAGTGTAACTGTTTATTTTGCCGGCTGGATTTTTTTCATGGGAACATTTGGATATTATTATTACATAAGACATAAAAAAAATGAATCCTCTGTGTTTAACGAATTTAATTTCTCGTACATCTTGTATTTTATAGTTTTGACATTGGGAATAATCGGGGCAAGAGCAGGGATAAGACTAATCATGGTTTTAGGGGCTGTCAGCCCGATTGCAATTTCTTTCCTGATCGTTAAAGCGTCTGAAAAATATTTAAAAGAAAAAGAAGAATTTTCCAAAATTTTCTTCGGCGGAATTCTGCTGATTATACTCATCTCTTCCATATTCACCGCATGGACTTATTACAAATCAGACATGGCTACCTCTTCTGTTTATGTTCCAGGCACTTATCAGTGGCAGTGGCAAAAAGCCATGGAATGGGTAAGGGACAAAACTCCGGAAAACGCGGTTTTTGCGCATTGGTGGGATTATGGATATTGGCTTCAAAGCATAGGGGAGAGAGCAACAATTCTCGACGGAGGGAATTCCATGGGTTCTTGGGATTATTATATGGGAAGATTAGTTCTTACAGGAACACAAAAAGACGAAAAAAATACCATGGAATGGCTGTATACTCATAACGCGACTCATTTTTTAATTGATTCAACAGACATTGGAAAATATACCGCATTTTCAAGCATAGGTTCTGATGAAAATTATGACCGGATTTCATTCATCCCTAATTTATTAATGGATGACAAACAAACAAGAGAAATGGAAAATGAAACAACATACATTTATCCGTCGGGATTTGCGATTGACGATGATATAATCATAAATGAAGATGGGAAAGAGATACTTCTCCCCAGAAAAGCCGCGGGAATCGGGGCAATATTATTAACCATGGAAAACGATTACCCTAAACAACCGGACGTTATTTTTGTCTATAACGGGAAACAGTACAATGAAAAACTAAGATATCTATATCTCAACAATAATCTAATTGACTTTAATTCCGGAATTGAAGCTGGAATTTTTATTTTCCCTAGAGTTGATTTAACAAACGGGCAATACTCCCTAAACAATATTGGTGCCGCATTCTATTTAAGTCCGAGAGTTGTTAATTCAAATCTGGCAAGATTATATTTGTTTGATCAAAATTCTGATAATTTCAAACTTGTTCATACAGAGAGCAATCTTTTTGTGGATAATTTGAAACAACAGGGAATCAATGCAGGGGAATTTGTCTACTTCCAGGGATTTCAAGGACCGATTAAAATTTGGGAGATTAAATATCCTGCAGGCATTGAGTCAAATCAGGAATATTTAAGCACGGATTACCCTAATAAAGTATTGGACATTGCAGTACCGGGAGAATATTAATGGAACCTCTATTAATTATTCCGATAGCATTGGGATTCTTTGCTACCCTATTTTTTATTCCCGCTTGGATAAAGAGGGCTGTGAATATGGGGCTTGTCGGCAGGGATATGCATAAAATACGCAAGAAAGATATTGCCGAACTCGGAGGCATTACCGTTCTTCTTGGGTTTGTCTTGGGAACTTTAAGTTATATCGCAATAAAAACTTTTTATTTTAATTCTCCAGATAATTTAATTGAAATATTCTCGCTGATTAGCGTTATTTTGATAGTTTCATTTATAGGATTAGTGGATGACCTTTTTGGATGGAAAATAGGATTAAATAAAAAAACAAGAATTTTGCTGTTGATATTTGCTTCAATCCCGCTTGTCGTCATAAACGCCGGAGAATCAAAAATGATGGGGATAGAATTTGGGTTGTTTTATCCGTTATTTTTCATTCCGTTAGGAATTGTCGCAACTTCGGCAACTTTTAATTTCCTTGCCGGATTAAACGGATTGGAATCTAGCCAAGGAATTTTAATTCTGTCGGCTTTATCGCTTGTTACATGGCTCTTAGGAGAAAAATGGCTTAGCCTTATTTCGCTTGTTATGGTTTTTAGCTTAATAGCTTTTTACATTTTTAACAGATACCCTGCAGAAATTTTCCCGGGAGATGTTTTAACTTATTCCGTCGGTGCATTAATTGCTGTGGTTGCGATACTCGGAAATGTGGAGAAAATTGCGATTTTCTTTTTCATTCCCTACATAATAGAAGTATTATTAAAAATAAGAGGCAAACTCAAAGTGGAAAGTTTTGCCAAATTAAACAAAGATGGAAGTTTGGATTTACCACGTGAAAAAATTTACAGCTTAACGCATCTCTCGCTATTTATCCTAAAAAAGATAAAATCAAACGGGAAAGTTTATGAAAAGGAAGTTGTATATATGATAAACTTCTTTCAACTTGTCATCATCATAATCGGTTTTGTTCTGTTCTGGGGCGAGCTGATAAAATGAAATGAAAATAAAAAAATATCTTCCGTTTGTGGGAAT
>JBBSYQ010000003.1:0-9999 GCA_038045145.1 Nanobdellota archaeon | reverse complement strand
CGCCTGTTGAATAATCCGTGTTGTGTTAGTTTCATGCCTTTTAATCTCGCGATAATTCTCAATCCGATGCCAGAACCTTTTCTGCTTGAATATGCAAGAAGTTCAGCAACCCACTCTTTAGGAGTTGTGTAATATAATTCCACATTAATTCCGTTGACGAGCTACGTTGATTCTTTTTCACCGCCTTGCAAATGATTCCCCTTTGTCTTCATAAACTCTTCAAGTTTGTTTCTGTCTTTCGGGATAATTAGGTTAGAGTTCATCTCGTAATAATTTCCAAAGCATCCCTGTTCTTTAGTTTGTAATCTTTTCCCAAAGCTTTTTTGCTTCTTGCATCAATTGCCTTTATGAAGTTTTTTCCAAAATCCGTGTGCAAAAAATAAGCAAAATCCAATGCAGTTGAATTTTTGGGCAACAAGAAACAATCTGGGAGAATATTTCCCTTGCTATCTTTTAATTTATTTGCGCCTGCAGGGAAAATTGCAAGATATTTTAATAATTCAAAAACCGCATAATTCAAAACTTCCTGGATTCCAGTTCCAAACTCAAATCTTTTTATGAGTTCTTTGATTTTATCCAGGGCTTTTTTTTGCCTTTCATTTATTTTGCCCGTTATTTTGAAATTGTTCTCGCCGGGAATGTATTCTATAAGGTTTAATTTTACAGCTTCCCTTAATGCAAGTTCAGAATCTGCGGAGCAGGGAATAATAATCAAATTCGGAAATTTCTTTTTTAGTTTTTTAAAGTTTTCTTCTCCGTTTTCAGTATCGATCTTGTTTGCGGCGATAATCATTGGTTTGCTTTCTTTTCTTAATTCAGATGCGAATCTCATTACCTGTTCATTTCCCCACGAGCTTGGCTTGCCTGGAAAATTAAGTTTCAGCAAAATCTTTTTTACTTGTTCTTCATTTACTTTCAATCCGGAAAATTGTTTTGCAACCGCGGCTGCAAAATTTCCCTCCAATTCCGCTTTTCTTGAAAAACTTTTCCAAACTTTCATAAAAATGTTGTAAAACCATTTGTTTAATTCATCGTCAAGAAATTCAACATCTTTTGAGACATCATAATTCTCTGTTTCTTTTCCTTCTTCATTTGTTTTTCCCGAGAGGTCAACGATATGTATGAAAACATCCGCCTGCCTTAAATCATCCAAAAACTTATTTCCCAATCCTTTTCCTTCGCTTGCTCCTGGAACAAGTCCTGCGACGTCGATTAGTTGAACAGGCACGAATCTCCAATGATTAAAGCAAAAGCCGTGAGAAGGATTGCATTGCGTGCTGAATTCCTTGTCGATGCACTCAACCTTTACATAACCCACTCCGTGATTTGGTTTTATCGTTGTGAAAGGATAAGAGGCAATTTCAACCTCTGCCAGCGTTGCTGCCTTGAAAAAGGTGCTTTTTCCAACGCTTGGTTTTCCGACAAGTCCTATTAACATGGTAAGACACCTACGGTTTCTTGACCTTTAATTTCCCTTTTTACAATATTTAACATAATATCCTTCTGAAGAGCAATTATTTAAAATTATCTGGATGTTATTTATTTTTCCTCATCTTTTTTATTATTATTTATTTACGGCTTTGTTTAGAAATCCGGGTTTTTACTAACGATTAAATATGTGCGTTCACTTCGTTCACAATTGATATAAAACTAATAGAAAATTTACATTAATAATTTAAGTTAACTCCAAGCACAGAGTTCATCGTCCAAGCGTGGCCGACGGCGAGGCAAATTAAACAAGAATTACTTTTTATACAAATTAGTTATCTATATAATTTTTTGGAGATTAGAATTTATTCACACAATTTTTTCTTTATTTCTTCATCTCTTAAATCTTTCCAATCTTCAGAAAACTGAACAGCAAAACCTGTAGGATTTATGCTCAAGACTTTCTTTCCATTGCATTGAATTTCATAATCCTCGCAAAAATTATTCCCGTCGCAAATTGCCTTTGTGTGCGAATGAAAATAATCCTCTCCGGATTTTCCTGAAATGTAAATCAAAGGTGTTGCAACTAAAAAAAACAAAATTACAAACAGCATAGTTATTTTTCTCATGAAATTTTTACAAGAAGAGGTTATTTAAAGGTAATGTTGTAAGAAAGAATTTAGGATTTATTCTAAATTGAGAGCGAGAATGCAATGTGCTTGAACCAAAATAAAAAATTAAACTTCGCCCAATTCTGATTTTATCTTTTGAATCTTTGACAATTTGTCCGCGAGTCTGTCCTCTTTCAGTGAAATTGCCTTTTTATTTTCCTTGAGTATAGCTTCTCTTTCAAGAAGTGCCGCTATTTTTTGCTGCAGTCTTTTCTCAAAGTTCCTGAAATTTTCCAAATTCTTGTCTGCATTTTGAATTTGGTCATTAAGATTTTTCTTTTCCTTGTTTATGTTTAATATTTCACTATTAATGTCGCCGAGGGCTTCTTTAATAAGACTTTTTTTTATAATCGTATCACTCTTTTTTTTAGGCATGTTTATCTTAGATGATTATATTTTATAAAGATTTTCTTTTTATTTTTCTTTCTATTCTAGATTCCCCTTTTTCGTAGGATTCCTTTGTTATGTATCCCTCGGAATACGCCCTTTTTAACGCCCCGAGTTTTAGTTTAAGTTTCTGGCTGATTTCCGCGGATTTTAACGCTTTTGGATAAATATCCCTCCTCCATTCATCAAGTTTGCCTTTAATGGCTTTGTCATTTTTTTCTTTTTTAAGTTTTTTCAATTCTCTTCTCTGATTTGATTGCTCTTTTTTTATTCCCTGCAGAATTTTTTCCTTTGCATCCCTGAATTCCTCAATTATTTCTTCCTTTTCTTTCAGAGTTTTTGCTTTCGCTAAAGACGCCTTTTTATGCTCTTCAATTCCTTTTGAATAAAATTCCAGTTCTGATTTGTGCTGCCTTCTTAATTCAGAGAACAGCCTGTTTCTTTCATAAACAATATAAAAAATGACAATCATGATTGCAAAAAGCAAAACTATTATTATCGCAGGCAGAAATTCTGAAATGTCAAACGGAATTTTTATTTTCTTTTTAACGACGCTGAACAAGTAACTTGAAGTGCTTACCGTGAGTTCGGATTTAATCACAACTGCAAAAATGTATTTTCCCTCTTCTATGTTTTCAGGCAAAGGAATGTTTTTGGTTATTGCGGATTTTGTTCCGATGTTAATCTGGCTTTGTTCCGACGCAACCACTTTCCCGTTTATGTCAAGAATAAAATAATCTATTTCAACATCGTGAGTTCTTTTGTCCATTAGATTGATAAGATTAATTCCCGTAGAAGTTTCCCCATTTTTTTCTATTTCCTTGTGTTCCGGGCTGACATCGAGATTTACCGCAAATAATGTTTGTTCTGTCTGCAATTCCAAGATAATCGGAATTTCCTCTTTTTCAATCCCCTTGTTTATCTTCAACGAACCTGCGTAAATTCCCGGTTCTGATCCTGAACTGTTGAATAATAACTTTATTTCTTTTGATTCATCTTTCTTCAATGCGAAATTATTTTCAGTAACAGACACAATCTTTTCCATGCCTGCAACTTCTATGCTGAATTCCATTTCGTCTCCGGTGTTGGTTATTTTAAAAGCAGTTTCAAGATTCTCGCCCTGTTTCATTACAGATTTCATGAAAACCTGATTAATGCTGAAAGAATTTTCCGCGCTTACAACTAATGCGGACAAGAGAATAATCACAAAAACAAATGCCAACCCCTTTTTCATATTTGTATCAATGTTTTTCCCTTTTATAGTTTTTCGCTATGAATACCAAAATTACCAGAATAATTATCGCAACCAATAATTCCGCAATAAGGAGGAAATTAATTTTTTTTATTTTCGGTTCTTCAATTGTGAACTGCGAGCTCGCTGTCGCGACTCCCCCTGCGTATATGACTTCTGCGCCAAGAAGATAATTGCCGGCGCCAAGTTCTTCTGTGTCAAATTCTTTTTCGTATGATTTTTCCTTAAGAACAGCGAGAGTTTCCGATTCTTTCAAATAGGTATTGCCTTCGAAATCCTTTATCACATATTCCATTATAACATCAACATTTTCCTGAAGTCCCGCCTGCACCAAAGTGATTTGCCCCTTTATTTTGTTTCCTATAAGGACGTTTTTGAATTTGTCAGAGATGTCAACGAATATGTCGAATAAACTCTGCTCTGAATTTACATTTAACGCAAACGGAACTTCTGTTCTCCTGTTTTGCGATGTGAACAAAATTTTTCCGACATAAATTCCGGGCTCATTCGGCGGGGTTATTATAAATTCAAGAATTTTTGTTTCTCCCGGAGCCAAAGTTAGCGAGGTTTCGTCAAATTCAACAATCTTGTTTATCCCGCTCAAGCCGATGTCAACTGTTGTAAAAGTTTCTCCGATATTTCTCAGCGAAATTTTTGCAGAACTTTCTATTCCGATTACTGCGGGAAGATTGAATGAATCAGGGATTACAATTATTCCTTCAATCGATGGATAGGTCGTTCCCGCGCCTCCACCACCAGAGCCTCCTGCAGCTCTTCCAACAACTCCACCTACAGCGTCGGCAACACAATTTCCCACGGTGCAGGTAAATCCCGAGTTGCACGAACCGCAGTTCATGGTTTTGCTGCAAGCATCACTCCAGCTTCCACATTCGTAACCTAATTTTGAACAATTTGTAGGCACGCACGAGAAGAAATCTTCAATGTATTTACTTGGATTTATTATCATGCCAGTGCTTCCGCCGGAATTTATTGAAACAACATCTGCATTAATAACTGGAATTGCGAATAAAACTAAAAAAAACAGCGATAGAAAATCTGCTGACCTCATTTTAAATAGCAATGAAAACACAAATATAAATCTTTCCTGATTTTTTGATTTATAAATTTTATCAGAAACATTTATCTTTGGGAAAAACTCCGAGTGAATTAGCGACAGATGTAAAATTAGATGGAAATAATAGATGGTTGGAGTTGATTAACCTATCTTGTTCTTAATTTCTTGTAATAATGTGTTTCTATTTGTCCTTGTGCAATTGTTTGAAACCACACTTTATAGATATGGTTTTTACCTTTTAAGAAAATAATTTTATCGTAAGGTCTAACCTCTTTGCTGTTATAGAACTTATCAGAAGCATTAACCACCCATCTTGGAGTTTCTTTTCTTTCCATTTCTATCCAAAAATTAAATGTTAGAAAGTCCTTTAACTTTCTTAAAAACCGACTCATAAAGTATTAAGAAATTTTAAAGTTAAAAATTTATCTAAGCCCAATTAAGGTAACAAAAAATTCTTGTCGCAAGTTTTATAAACTAAATTTTGGATTTATCCTCATGGGACTTAAAAATGCTTTAAAGAAAGTAAAAAACAGAAAAAAATTCAGATGGAAGGACAGACATTACAAAGTAAGAACTCTTAATCTTTATGCTAAGTCAGATCCGCTTGAAGGAGCCAATCAAGCCAAGGGAATTGTTCTGCAGAAAGTTCAGAAAGAAGCAAAGCAGCCAAATTCCGCGATGAGAAAATGCTGCAAAGTTCAGTTGAAAAAAAACGGAAAACAAATTACTGCTTTTATTCCAGGAAATCTCGCGCAGAAATTTATCGACGAGCACGATGAGGTTCTGATTGAAAGAATCGGCGGAAAACAGGGAAGAAGCAAGGGAGACATTCCGGGAGTCAGATTCCAAGTTATAAAAGTAAATGACCAGCCTCTGAGAAGACTTTGGAAAGGCATAATAGAAAAGGGTAGAAGATGACTAAAAAAATAAATGTTACCTGCGTCGGTTTTTTCACAAAAACACGCCGGAAGGGTAGAAGATAAAATGGAACAAAAAGAATTTCAGAATTTCAAGATATTTGATTTGTATGACTTGTCTGAAATCCAAGTAAAAGACCCGGGGTTGAAACAGGTAATTAATCTTCAGCCGAAACTAATCCTGAAAAGCCACGGAAGAAATATCCAGAAACTCGGGCAGATAAAGGTTAATATTGTCGAGCGTTTTATGAATCGTTTAAATGTTGCGGGACACAGGGGGAAGAAACACAGAATTGTCCTCGGACATATGACTGGAAAGTATTCCAAGAGCATGAAACTTATTTTGGAGGCGTTTGAATTAATCGGGAAAAAAACAGGAAAAAATCCGGTTCAGGTTTTGATCAATGCAATTGAAAACGCCGCGCCGAGAGACGAAATTACAGTTATTGAATACGGAGGAGCAAGATATCCGCAGGCAATTGATGTTTCTCCATTAAGAAGGGTGAATCTTGCAATAAGACATTTGATTTATGGCGCTTCAGACAAGGCGTTTAACAAAAGAAAGACAATTGTTCAGGGACTTGTGGAAGAAATAATTCTTGCTTCGGAAAACAACGGGGAAAGTTTTGCCGTGAGGAAAAAAAACGAGGCGGAGAAACAGGCTGATAGTGCACGTTAAAGCTTGCCGAAGCGTCGTCGGTCTTGAGAAGCAAGCCGACTCGGCACGATAATTAATTTTTTAGAAAATCCCAAACAGCACTTTCTTCGTCGGGATATAAAACCAACATTTCACATCTATTTTCATAAATCACTATGCAAGTGATAGCGAGCACAAATTTAACAAAATTTATAATCTTATCTTTACTCTGTTTTTTATGAAAAAAGAGATTGCAAAACTTGTTAAAAAAACATTAAAAAATTCCGATATAACTGAAAAAGAAATTGAACAGCTTATTGAAATTCCGCCTTCTTCCGAGATGGGCGATTATGCATTTCCGTGTTTTTCTCTTTCAAAATTGCTAAGGAAAAATCCTAACCAGATTGCCGCTGAAATTAAAAACGCAATAGAGACAGAGAATTTTGACGAAGTTAAAGTTATCGGCGGATATTTAAATTTTTTCTTGGACAGGGAAAAATTCGCAAACAGGATAGTTTCAGAGATATTAAAGAAGAAAGAAAAGTTTGGGAAGCCGAATTTGAAAAAGGAAAAAATAATTATTGAATTCTCACAGCCGAACACGCACAAGGCATTTCACGTCGGGCATATTCGGGGAACAAGTCTCGGCGAAAGTCTTGCGAGAATTTCCGAGTTTTGCGGGAATAAAGTTCTAAGAGCGAACTATTCCGGAGACACGGGAATGCATGTTGCAAAGTGGCTTTGGTGTTATATGAAATATCATACAAAAGAGAAATTGAAAAATGACGAGTCGTGGATATCTTCTGTTTATGTTGATGCTGTGAAAAAAATTGGTGAGAACGAAGAATTGCAAAAAGAGGTTGACGAGATAAACAGAAAACTTGAAAACAAGAAAGACAAAAAACTTAATGAGCTTTGGAAGAAGACGAGGAAACTTTCAATTGATTCATGGAAGAAGATTTACAAAGAGTTAAACACAAAGTTTGATGTTTATTTTTTCGAGAGTCAGATGGAAGAAAACGGAAAAAAAATTTCCTTGGAGCTTTTGAAAAGAGGAATAGCGGAAAAAAGCGACGGTGCGGTGATAATGAACTTGGAAGAATATGGTTTAGGTATTTGGGTTTTGCTGCGAAGCGACGGAACGGTTTTGTACTCTGCGAAAGACATCGCTCTTGCAAAATTAAAAACAAGCAAGTATAAGGCGGACAAATATCTGGTTGCTGTTGCTGATGAACAGAAACTTCATTTCCAACAATTGCTTAAGACACTTGAACTGGCAAACATCACCAAGAAAAACAATTACAGATTCATAACATTCGGATTGGTTCGCCTTCCAGAGGGAAAAATGTCGTCGAGAACAGGAGACAATATTCTTTATTCCGAGTTTATGAAAGAGATTGTGGATTATGCGAAAAAAGAAATTAAGAAGAGAACTGAAAAAATTTCGGCGAAAGAACTTGAGAAAAGAGCTTTGAAAATTTCAATAGCCGCAATAAAATATTCAATGTTAAAACAAAATTCAAACAAAAATATAATCTTTGATAAGAAAGATGCGATGAATTTTGAAGGCGACACCGGGCCGTATATTTTGTACAGTCATGCAAGGGCAAATTCAATTCTTAAAAAATCAAAAACAAAGAAAATTAAATTTATTGTTAAAAATGAAACTGAAGAAAAAGAATTTGAACTTGCAAAAAAACTTTCCTACTTCCCAGAAATTGTCCTGCATGCTTATGAAAATTCAAATCCTTCGTTGATTGCAAATTATGTTTATCAACTTTCGCAAATTTTCAATGAATTTTATCATATGTGCCCTGTAATCGGCTCTGAAAGAAAAATTTTCAGACTTTCCTTGGTTAAATCGTTCAGACAAGTTGTTAATGATACGATGAATTTGCTCGGAATTGAAGTTCTGGAAGAAATGTAAAATTGGAGTTTAAAATTCCTTTAAATGTTATTTATTTTACGAAAATTAACAAAACAAAACTTATTTAAATCGATTTTATTTTATATATTCAACCAAAATTGACAGTCAATTTGAGGTGAAAGGAGGTGATTGGATGGCAAGAAAAAAATTTAATTTGTTAAATTTAGTGGCATGGCTTACAGGAATTGTTGTTTCTTTGGTTGTTGGTACCGCAATGACTGACGGAACACTTAGTCTTCCGGGATGGCTTGGAGGAAATAACCCTGTTGGCTTGTTGGTAACAATGGTTGTCGGATGGGTTGTCGTCATTACAACACTTGTTAGTGCTGCTTTAGCGGTGCTTCAGAGATAAATGTCATTAAATTCGTTTAATTTTTTTATTTAATTTACTAATTCTTTTTTATTTTATTTATAAAATTTTGTAAATTATATAAATACTTAAAAAGAAAAATTCTGTCTTGGAATGATGTCAGAATTTTTTTATAGAATATTTCCTGAACCCCGTACTGAAACCCAAAGTTTTAATTTTAATATTTTTTTGGATTCAAAATTTGCTAAAAGAGCTCTTGAAAGAGAGATCTCACAAGAAAATTATCTTTGGATTCAAAATAAAGGCTGGTGGGTTCTCCATACCTGCGGATTTAAAGAACTAAAAGACTTTAATCCATATAGTTTTATTGAGGGGGAGAAGGGTTTGACATATCTACTTAAAAGTATTGAACTTCCTAGAAAAACTGAAGAAAATTTATGTAATTTAGATTTTTTTTCTAACGGAATTTCCAGAGATATTAAAGATATTAGTGACTCCCCAGTTTATTATCTTTCGAGTAATGTTAAAAGCATGGAACAATCGTATATCTTGCTAATGTTGTGGCTGAACTGGTTTGATCTTCGGAACACTCTGGATTTTCTTCCTAAGAGAATATTTTTATCTTAAGAATTTTTTATAGATTATGCTGATAAATCCCATTACAATAGTAAAAATCAAAAAAGAGAGTGCAAGAATAATTGTAGAATTAATACTTAATAAATTCCCGCTAAAGTTAAGTGAAATCTTGCTTAATAAGAAATAATTAACTAACAAAGTAATAATAATTGAAATTGCATAAAGAAGAATGTAGGGTGGTCTCTTTTTAGCCATTTCACTTCACACCTTTCATTTCTTTCCATGCAAGGTCAAACAACTGCTCGAGTGCAGATGCGAAGAACTCCGTGTTTATCCATACTCCTGTATCGTAATTTGGATGGAATTTCTCGTCATCAAGAAGCATGAACATTAATTGGTTTGAATCAATGACAATAAATCGGGCTTTTATTTTTTCCATATTTCTGACTTCCGCCACTTTTTTCAACTCGCGCGCAACTTTTATGTTGTTGTTGTCGATAGGCGCAGCAATTCTTATTCTGACGCCGCGTTTTTTGCATTTTTCAAGGCTGGGCATTAGGGCTTCCATTTTCCTGCTAATTCCCTCTTTTGTCGTGATTATTGTAATTGTCTTTTCGGCGTTTCTTATCATCATGTCAAGATGGTTGTACATGTCATCCACCCAATCCTCAGGGCGTGCGTGCTGCAAAGCGTTGCGCGGGCTGAACGTCCGATAGTCACCTCTACCTACCAGATAGAACTCTGGACGTTCCAATGAAATTACGTGCGTGGATTCTTCAAAGCAACGCTGACCAGGCTCGAATACTAGGTATACACCCG
>JBBSYQ010000002.1:0-5323 GCA_038045145.1 Nanobdellota archaeon | reverse complement strand
ATTTGGTCCAACCTTTCCTTCATAAACACACCAACTTTCTCCGTTTCTTCTTGCATTTCCACTGCCGTCAATGCAACTTAAGCTTCTGCATATGTTATTTCCGTATGTTGGATTTGGTCCGTTTAAATTATTTGAAACACTACTGCATATGCTTTCTCTTGGAAAATTGCACAATCCGCATGAAGGTGAGTTAGGAGATGATGTGCATGTCGGCTCCTGAACATTGCTCCAATAAGCTAATTTTGTTGCATCAGATGCGTCATAAACCATCGCTGAATCATAAATGTTTGCAGGATTTCCGCAGCTGTCTAAGAAATAAACATCGTTCCTTCCCGCAATGCAGGTTGTTTGCGTCGTCGGTACGCAGTTTGTGTTCAAGTCAGGGTTGTTTGTGCACAAAATATCGGGATGAAATGTCCCTTGTGCAATGTTGCAATTGTCTTGTGTGTCTATTCTGCAATCCTTGTTTGAAAAAACACACGCTCCCAAAAGCAAACTTTGTGAAAGTTGCAATGCTTCTGTTTCTGTTGTATATTCCTGTCTCCAGTCCATTTCAATTCCAAGATTTCTTGAAACAAGTTGGCATTGTCTTTCTGTTAAAAATTGTACCTCTCTTCCTAAAACACACGCTCCCCCCTGGCATTGAGAAAATCCTGTGCAAAGTCCTGTTTCAAATCTTCCGCCGTTGTTTATGCAGTTTTGCCTCGTTGCACTTCCGCTGCACAATCCCGCGTTTTCATCAATGCAACATCCGACATCACATTCCGGAGTTTGCGAACAACTTGTCTCTGAAATATCTGCATTAGTGCAAGACGTTGCATATTCGTTTGGAGCTACATCCAAACAAACCCTGTTATCTAAACTCTGAATGCAGCACCATGTATTTTCCTGAGCAGAAACCACACCAATTTGTTTTATTGTTAAAATGCTTATTAATAAATTAATTCCAAAGTCAAATAAGTCAATGTTAATTTCTTTTTTATTTCCAATAAATGAATTAATTGCGATGTTTGATTTACTTACACTATAACTATCTGCAATAGTCAGATTCGTCAATAAAAAAATCTGAATTAAAACTGCAATTAACAAACCAACCTCTTTCTCAACCTTCCTTATTTTTTTTATTTCCATTTTAGATGCAATTCCTTACGGCAAATCTGAATTCCTCCTTGCTGACGGGATGCTGGACTTTGTATATAACGTCGCTGTTTGCTGTTTTTATTCTTTCTATATTAAGTTGAGGATGGAGAATGATATAATATATAAATCCATAGTTCCCGAAACTGCACGAGTCTGCTTCTTTATTCAAAATGTCCTGAACAGCGTTTGTCAGTTCATAAATTCTCGTCGGCACGCTTACTTCAAAATTCTCGTGCCTTGTTGTTTCATCTCCTTTTGTTAAAGCAAGTTGCGCATCAAATTTGATTAACGCTTTTTTTTGAATCAAATCAACCTCTGTATTTTCTTGGGTATAAGTGGCATCAACAACATAACCCTCGCTGTCAAGGCTTTGAGTGAGTTCATCAAAACAATTTCTTATATCGTTTGCAAGATAATCTTTCATTTCATTTTTTAAATGTTCCATAAGCATCGGTTCCTGGTTTATGCATAAAGAGCCGCTTTCCTGCGCATAGCACAAATAAGGAATTTTCTTAGATACTCCCTCATCATTAAACATGAAATCTTTTCCTGTAGGTTCTGCATAACCTCCCTGAATTGCAAGAAGTTTTATCCTTTCCTGTATGTTGTCGTTAAGGCAGGAACTTAAAAATAAATTAATATTTGTCTCAACGCTTTCTCCTTTTTGCGGCGTTATTTGTGTTCTGAATACAAAAAATAATATTATTCCGCTAATCAGCAATATTGCAATTATTACAAAAATTGTAATCTGTCCTTTTTTTTGGCGTGTAAATTTTGAAATCTCTTCTTTCTCCCCTCTTCTTCTCATGATAATTGTAACAATTTAATGCTTATAAATTTTATTATGTTATCTGCAGATATTTTCACAGCCCAATCATATTTTTGAGTTGGTGTCTTATGCAATCACAATATTTTCTCCCGCAAGAATTTAGTATTCTGTTTCAGTCCTCGGCGCCAAAATAAAATTAAGTTCCATGTTCGGAAGCCTGTATTCAATTTTTAGCGGATGGTCGTCGGCGAATCTTAAAAAAGTTTTTTCGCACAGCTTTGCGCCTTTCATGAACTTCTGCAAATATTCAACGCTGTATTTTCCCCTTGCATTTTCCCCGTGGATTTTTGCCTCGTCGCTGGAGAATTCAGACATCGCTGAGTTGAAAGATTTTGCTTCAATGATGAACTTCCCGTCTTTCACGATAAAGGAGCACGCGTCTGCGACGACTGCGCAGTCTTCTACGGAAGCAATTAAATCAACAGAATTCATTTCAATTCCCGCGCTGAATTCCATTTTTTCCGTCTTCGCGTCAAAGTCAATGTCCTCTGATTCAATTTCAATCAAACCTAAAGTGAAGTTTCTTCTTATTCTGTCCTGAATTCTGATGCTTAGCATGTTTTCTTTTTTTTCCATAATCAGCGAACTTCCGCTTCCGCATCTTCTTAGGATTTGTTTTAAGTTTTCAAGATTCACCCCCAAAATTTCCTCTCCTGTTTCAAATTGCGAGAAAGCCATTCGCGGAATTTTAAATCCAACCATTGAAACATTCGCCGGGTCTATCGCGGAAATGCTGAATCCATGCTCATTAACTTTTATCCTGACTTCCACAACTAATTCAGAGATAATTTCAACAGCTTTGGACAGCAGGGAGGGAGTTTCAAGTTTTACCAGCATTTTTATAAAAAAATAACCGCTCTTTTAAGCATTATTATCATTCAGTATAGGTTGATTAATAAGGTTTATGATAATAAATATAAACTTTGCTCGTTTTCTTTTTTTATGAGCAAGGAAATGAGCAAGGAAGAGAGGATAAGAAAAATCACCCACATTTACTATTCAAATCCTAAAGTTCAGGAAGCGATTTTTTCTTTTTCCCAAAATCGCGAAGTCGCGCCGAGTTATATGATGGAGAGCTTCGGAAAACGTCCGGATTCTTTTCAGTATAAAGGCGACATATTTGAACTTGTTAAAAAAGGAGCGACAAGTTTTCACTGCTCTGAAGAAATCTGGAATAATCCTCTCGGACTTTCCACAAATCTCGGCGAAAAACAGCTCAACGAATTGAGGGAAGGCTGGGATTTGGTGATAGACATTGACAGCAAGTATCTTGATTACAGCAAAATTCTCGCGCAGCAGATAATTAAATTTCTGAAATTTCACCGGATAAAAAATACGGGAATAAAATATTCAGGGAGCAAGGGATTTCACATAATAGTTCCATGGAAAGCGTTTCCGAAAGAAGTCAATAAAATAAAAACTTCAGACATGTTCCCGTCGTGGCCGAGGATAATTCTCAAGTACATAATGGAGCAGGTAAAGGAAAAATTAATTGACGAGATTTCAAGTCTCTCGCGCCCGAGCAAATACATACGGGATTACGAAGCTCCGAAGGCGGTAATTCCTGATTTGGTTTTGGTTTCTCCTCGGCATTTGTTCAGAATGCCTTATTCTCTTCACGAAAAAACCGCACTGGCAAGCATTCCCCTCGAGTTTGACGAAATTCAAAGTTTTCAGCCAAAAGACGCATCTCCTCTTAAAGTGAAAATAAAAAATTATCTTCCCGAAGCAAAAGAGGAAGAAGCCCGCGAATTGCTCATGCAGGCGCTTGATTGGTTTGAAGGTTCAGGAGAGAAAAAAGAAAAATCGGAAAAAATATTTGACTTCAAACCGGTAAAGTTTGATAATTTGTCGGAAAAATATTTTCCTCCGAGCATACAAAAAATTCTTCAGGGAATTGCCGACGGAAGAAAGCGGGCTTTGTTCGTTTTGATAAATTTTTTCCGCTCGACGGGAATGGAGAAAGAAGAATTTGAAAAAAGAATTTACGACTGGAATAAAAAAAATCCTGTTCCGTTGAAAGAAGGTTACATAAAAAGCCAGTTGTCGTGGAGTTACAGGAATAAAGTGGTTCCGCCGCCGAGTTACGACAAGGATTATTACAAGGGCATTGGAATCGTTCCGACAGAAGAAGAGATGAGATACAAAAATCCCTTGAACTATCTTATAAGAAAAATTCAACCCGAAAAAAATAATCTGAAAAATAAAGATAATTTTAAAAACCAGAATTGATTAATTCTAACATGGGAAAAAAGGTGTGCTTGATTTTATTCGTCATGCTAATGATTTCTCTAATGTCATTTGTCTCGTTAAACGCAATTCCCCAATGTAGTTCTGGAGACAGAAACTGCAAAGTTAACAATGCTTACACATGTCTCGAGGGTAAAGTCGGCAATTGCACAACACTTGCTTCTGCAGAGGATAAACTTTTTTCCCTGCTTGCTTTGGGAAAATGCGAACAACAAATTCTTAATGAAGTAAATCTTAGTTCCGCGAGTACTGAAAATTACGCAACTGCAAATTACGGCGACAATTTAAAACACACCTCTCTGGCAATTCTTGGTTTAAGTGGAGATAGAGATACTTCAAGTGCTGAAGCATGGCTTCTTTCACAAAACACAACTTACACTGATTTAACATGGTATTTGCAAATTGAAACAAACAATGTCGCAAATTGCGTTATAACTTACAATACAAGTGAGACAAGTTATGTAAGTACAGATTATCCGATAATAATTGGAAGTGATAAAACAATAAATCAGGATGCAGGGAGTTGTTTAACTCGTGCCGCAGGAAATTACTGGCTTCAAGTTGCTTCATCTTGTTATGGGGACGAATTTGAGATATCCTGCGACGATGATTTTGCGACGTCATTATTGTACAAAAAAACAGGCACCGATATTTTATATGTTTCAGAAACAACCGGCACAGGAGCGGCAGGGCAATCTGCAACAGAGAAAGTTAACTCTTTATGTTTTCAACAAGGCGGCTCGTGCAATTATGAAGGAAGTTTGTGGGCAAGCTGGGCGCTCGACGCTAACAATGATATCTCCCCCTTTCTCCCTTATTTAATTACAAACAAAGATTCAAATCCAAGTTTGCTTCCTGAAGCTTTTTTGTATCATTTAATTGGAGACTATCAATCAGAACTTTTAGGAAAGCAAAAAGAGAATAAATTCTGGGAACTGACAACTGGAAGTATATATTACGACACTGCACTTGCATTGTTGCCGTTTAAACCAGATACTCTTACTCAAAAAACAAATTCAGAGAACTGGCTTTTGTCAAACACAGTGCAGAGGAGCGACGGGTGCTGGGGAACTGGAACAGGAAGCCCAAAAGATACCGCTTTCA
>JBBSYQ010000001.1:0-7465 GCA_038045145.1 Nanobdellota archaeon | reverse complement strand
TATCTGCGGAATTTGTCAGTCCTTTGTCGTAATGTTCTGATTCAATTGCAGGATTTTCTACTACTTGTATACTTGCTCCAGAGTAAAACATCATCCCTATAATTGGTTTTTTTGTCGTAAAATTATAAGGGCTTATAGCAGGATTAGTATTTGTAAGCAAAGAAAGCAAGGAAGATTTTCCTGAATTTGTAAATCCAATAATCACCGCTTGCATATCCTCTTTTTTTATTCCCGCTTTTCCGCCCCGATTACCTGCAACTTTTTTTACCTTTTCAATTTTCTCTTTAAGTTTTATGTATCTTGTCTTGAGATTTGCAAGCATTTTTTCAGATGATTTATGCCGAGGGCATTCGCGAATCATTTCCTCAAGATAGAACAAACGTTCTTTGTCCTGTTTGGCGTTTAGAAATTGCACTTCCGCTTTCTGATATTGCGGCGATTGGTTTGTTGAAGCCATGGTAAGACACCTACGGTTTCTTGATCTTCAACTTCCCTTTATTTATTTTGCCCATATTTTTTAAAACCATGCTAACTTTAAAAATTAATGGTGAAGAAATTAGGAAAGGAATTTTTTTCAAGAGATGCTAAAAGTGTTGCTAAAGAACTTTTAGGAAAAATCTTAGCCAGGAACATAAATGGAAAAATTTTCAAGGCGAAAATAGTTGAGGCAGAGGCGTATCTCGATGAAAATGATCCCGGAAGCAGAGCGAGGCAAAACGGAGATTTAAGAGAAACAATGCTGATGAGACCAGGAACAATTTTGGTTTATGGCGTTCATAATAACTGGCTTGTGAATTTTGTGACTAATTTAGAAGGAAAAGCAGAAGCAGTTTTGTTAAGAGCATTGGAGCCGTTGAATTTTTCTGCACGACTTTCAGGACCGGGTTTGCTGACGAAAGAAATGAAAATTGACAAGGGCTTTCACAAAAAAAATATTTTTGAGCAAAAAGATTTGTGGGTTGAAGAAAATAACAAAGATAATTTTGAAATTGCAGAAAGTTTTAGAATTGGTTTAAGAGAAGATTTGCCCGAGAAGATGAGGTTTTACATTAGGGGAAATAAATTTGTGAGCAAAAATAAATTTTTGCTACGTTTTCCATTAAAATGAAAAAGAGCAGGAAATGAACCTGGAAATTTTTAAGCAAATAACAAAGAAGAAGGAATTTTCACAACTTCCGAAAAAAGATGTTGAGCTTGCATTTTCACATTTTGAAAAACGGCAGTGTTCTGACGAGGAAAAAATAAGATTGACTCGGGACTTGTTGAGAAAAGTTTTTTCTGCATTTACAAGCGGGAAACTTTTATCATTAAAGAACAAAAATCCTGAATGGATTTTGAGGAAACATTTATCGACGAGAGAACGCATGAACGTTCAACGTTCGTCTAAAGATAGCCAAACGAGAGAAAGATTGCCTTATTACAATGATATTTATAAGAGAATTTTTAGTGATTTTAAAAAAGAAAAAGAAATCAGCGTTATTGATTTAGGCGCTGGCGTGAATGGTTTTAGTTATGAATTTTTTGACAAGATTGGTTTTGTTGTTAATTACTTGGGCATTGAATCTGTAGGGCAATTAACTGATTTGATGAATTTTTATTTTAAGCGGGAGAAAATAAAAAATGCAAATGCGACTCATTTAAGCTTATTTGAACTTGAAAAAGTCAAGGAAATTATTAAGAAAACAAAAAAGCCGAGAATTGTTTTTCTTTTCAAAGTTATTGATTCTCTGGAAATGTTGGAAAGAGATTACTCAAAGAAGTTGTTGAGTGAGATTGTTCCTCTTGCAGATAAAATTGTTGTTAGTTTTGCGACGAGAAGCATGATTAAAAGAAAACAATTTTTCGCAAAAAGAAACTGGATTGTTGACTTCATAAAAGAGAACTTCGGTGTTTTGGATGATTTTGAAATTGGAAGTGAGAGGTATCTTGTGTTTAAGAAGTGAACATTGTTTAAAATCGTCCACGCTTGGCCAATTTAGAGAAAAGTTTATAATATTCTCCTGATTTTGTAGAAAATGGAAAAGATGAATCAACAACAGACAGATGATTCTGAAAATTCTGGAGATGATGGATCAGATTATCCTACATCTCAAATGCCGCTGAAACAAATTGAGAAAAATTTATTTTTAAGAGGGGGTGGTTTTGGGCGATAATCTGTGTTTTGATTTTGGCAGGGGTTTTAACCTTAGTTTATTTTTTGCTATTCAAATAAATTTATATAGCGTTTTATTTCTCTAAGAAAATGAAATTTCAAAAAAAAGTGCTGAAGAACGGAATGGTTGTCCTGTTTGAAAAACGCGATGTTCCCGTCGTTAGTCTGGCTTTTGCCGTCAGGCACGGTGGAATTAATGAGTCAGAAGGTAAGAAAGGAATCTCGCATTACATTGAGCACATGCTTTACAAAGGCACGGAAAAGAGAAGCGCGCAAAAAATTGCAGAGGAGATAGAAAGGAATGGGGGAATTTTAAACGGATTTACAAGCGAATTAGTTACCGCTTTCTGGTGCAAGATGTCTTCAGAGCATTTAGACGTTGCACTGGATGTTTTAGGCGACATGATAAAAAATTCTTTGTTTAATGGAAAAGAACTTGAGAAAGAGAGGAAAGTTATTTTTGAGGAAATAAAAATGAGAAAAGACAATCCAAGAATTTATGTCCTTGATAAAATCCAGGAATTGCTGTATGAGAAGCCGTTTGGAATTTCAGTCATAGGAACTTACGAGAGCATGAACTCAATTAACAGGGAGGAAATTTTCAGGAAGTTCAGGGAAGTTTACAAGCCGAACAACTTAATACTCTGTGTCGTCGGTAATGCCGAGTTTGAGAAGGTTGCAAATTTTGCAGAAAAAAATTTCGGAAACGAAAAAGGAAAGATTCCATCTTTTAAGGTTAGGACTAAAAATGAATTCAGGACTTAAAAAAGAAAAGGAATTGACCAGTCGCATTTGGTTCTGGCTTATCATGTTCCTCTGGCTAATGATAAGAAGAGCCACGCAGCAAATGTTCTTAATGTGTTAATGGCAGGCGGAATGTCATCGAGATTATTTCAGGAAATAAGGGAAAAAAGAAATCTTGCGTATGGTGTAATCGGAGAAAGCAGCATAAGCAATGATTTTGCTTACAGCCTTATTTATGTCGGAACAACCAAGGAGAAAATAGGGGAAGTAAAAAAACTTATTCTCGAGGAGTTTTATAAAGTTGAAAAAAATTTGGGTGAAGAAGAATTAAAGCAGGTTAAGGAACAGATGATAGGAAATTATAAAATTGAAATGGAAGATTCGCAAAGCCAGATGTTTAACTTGATTGCCTACGAAATAGACAGCAAAGCGGAAGATTTTTATGAATTTGAGAAGAGAATCAGAGAGGTTAAACTTAATGATGTAAAGGAATTGGCGAAGAAAGCGAGGAAAAAATACAGCTTGTTTGTTTTGGAATCGGAGTAAAAATGAACTTTATTTTTGAGATAGTTGACAAAAGTGAAAGAAAAATTCATTTAACTAAAGAAAGATGGAAGCATATAACTTCTCCAAACTCTTTGCACTCTTATATGGTCGGTTATTTAGAAGAGGTAAAGAAAACATTAATCCAGCCTGACAAAATTGTTATACATTCTTTGGATGATAAGAAAGCGGATTATTATCTTCACTTGAAAGAGAAAAAAGTTTATTTGTTAGTTGGAGTTAAATATTTAAATGGAACAGGGTTTATTACTACATCTTTTTTCACGAGGAAATTAATAAGAATATGATAAAAAATTTGGACATATATTATGATAAGAAAGCAGATATTTTAGAGATAACTATTGGTGAGCCGTCTTCATGCATTTTTGATGAGGTTGAAGAAGGGATTTTTGAGGCACATGACATTGAGACAAATGGGCTTAAAGGATATAAGATTTTTGATTTTTTGAAAAGGGGAGGAATGAAAAATATAAAAATTCCTCTTCCTGCAAATGTTTCTATAAATTAGAAAGCAATAAAAAGATTTATATAGCAGTTATAGTTCTTATATAACATGGAAAAAACCACAATACAGGTGGATTCTGAAACTCTTGAGAGATTAAAAACACTAAAGCAATTTAAAAGGCAATCTTACACTGAAATATTAAACAATCTTATTGATAACATTGAAGAAGAGATACTTAGCGAAGAGGAAATAAGAGACATCAAAATTGCCTTGGACAATGTAAAAAGAGGAAAAGTAAAACCTATAGAACAGGTAGCGAAAGAGTTAGGAATTACTCTTAGGTGAGATGTATTCAATTCAAATAGAAGAAAATGCTGAAAAATTCCTTAAAAAATTAAATTCTAAAGATAGATATTCTATCTTGGATAAAATTTATTCAATTCGGGATAATCCTTTCAGATTTCTTAAAAGACTTCATGGAGAAAAACTTTGGAGATTAAGAATTGCAGACTATCGCGCAATTGTTGATGTAATAATTTCTGCAAACAAAATAATTGTTTTAAGAATAGGACACCGAAAAAATGTTTATGATAATTGATTTTTGTTTTTAGAAATATTTTTAAACTCTCTCTCTCTCTTGTTATAGTTATGAAAAAGTTAGTTACTGGATTATTTCTTGTGAGTTTTATATTTATATTTGTTGGAAGTTTTGTGAGTGCGCAATCGGATTATGCGAAACAAAAATCCAGAGAAATGGGATGTTTTAGTGATTCTAAGACAGGTATCACCTACGGACGCGACGGATTTCTTGGACATTTTACAGAGGAGAAGAATTATTGTGCTAATGCTAATGGTGAGAAAGTGGATAGTTGCAGCGGTGCGGGTTGTAATATTGTAAATTTTGGATGTAGAGATATGTCTGTTTCAGACGCTCTTGCTTATTATGGAAGAGACCCGATTACTTTTTTAAGTAATTATATAGATTCGCGTCCTTCTAGTAAGGATTTTTATATAACAGAGCAATTATTCTCATCTGGAAATTGTAAGGATGGTTTTGATACCCAGCCAGAAAATTTAGATGAATATTTAAATTTGATTGGTAAATCTACAGATGATTTAAATAAATTTAATGTTGAATGTTTTTTTGATAATTCTGCTTTGCCTCAAGATTGTTTTTTTGATGCTTATCCAACATTCAATGACGAATATCACTGTAAAGCAGATGAAAACCATCTTGGCGGGAAGATATGCACAATCCCTAATTTTTTTAGTTCATATTCTGCAGAGAATATAGAATCTTACGGGGCAGAATCTCATTTTGCGAATGACATTTTGAGTGTGGGAAGCACATGCGGTGCTCCTTTAGATATTGATTTTCTGAATGATACTATTGTATATGTTTTTGATTGCACTAAATCTTCTGTTTCTACAGAAAGGACAAGCGTGGTTGCTTTCCAATACTTTGATGAGAATGGTAATCTTTTAAATGAACCAATTCCACATAATGCAGAATTAACTTTCATAAATTCTGGAACATTTTTTGTTTGTAGTGGAAATTCTTGTTCTGGTTTAAAAACAGTAAACTCTTTGATTCGGGGTAATCTCTCTTGTTTCACTTATCCTGATTTAGAAGGTTATTATGGTAGTGAATATTTAAAGATACTTACATACTCAGGTGGTCTCTTTTCAACAACATCGCTTGAACTTCCTGACGGAACTTACTGTTCTAAAGATGGAAAATTTGAGCCAGTAAAAAAGGAGGGGGAATATTGTGATGAAACTACACTTTGCGAGCAGAGTTACGAATGCTTAAGCAACAAATGTTTTTATTATCGTTCATCAAGGGCAATAGCAGCTAACTATGGTGAATTTGTTAAAGATTTTTGGAAGTTTATGTTTCCAAATCAGGAGCAGTAAAATGAAAAATTCAGAAACAAAAAAAATCAGTGTGTGGCTACTTGCTTTATTTTATCTCTTTGCAGTTATTTTTTTCATTTCAGGGATTGTTGACATATTTTTTATTAGGAGTATACCCCTATCTCTTTTGTTTGTAGTACTTTACATAGGTATCGCTGTTTTACTTTTTGTTACCACAAATAATTTACGAAAAGGGAAAAATTGGGCTATCCTCTCTGCAAAAATTATTCTTGGTGTAGGAATTCTTTTTGCTCTAAGTTTTTTTGTTAGAGGAAGAATTGTTACGGGATTAATTTATCTTATCCTTTTTGGTTTAGCAGGATGGTATTTATTTTTTAAGAAGTTTACGCAGAGATAATTCATCTCGTCTTAAACTCAACAACATCCAAGTCATCCAATTTGTGATTTAACAGAAAGTTTTAAATAATATCATTTGATATTATCACGATGGAATCAGCAATTAAGAGAAAATCGTATCGGGAAATAAACGAAATAGCGAGAAGTCCGACGCTGCAAACAGTGTTGATGGTTGAGAAACTTGTTTGGTGAAGAACAATAAATAATCTTAAAAACCCTTTTTATCTCTGATTTTTATGTTTATTGTAAAAGTTCCGGGGATTAACGGAAAAGGAACAGAAGGTTGCGAAAGAGCGGGAGAGGCAATTATCAACGAGTTAAGAGAGATTCATGCAAATGAACAGGGAAAAATTGTTGATGTGGACATGCTTGATTTGGAGGAAATTCATTTAGACAATGGAAATTTGGAACTAACAAACAAATTAATTTATGAAAATTCTTTGAAAATTTTTGAGACTAAAATAAAAACAATCTTTCTTGGGGGAGACCATTCAATAAGTTATTCTCTTGTTAGAGGATTTTTTGAACATTGCAAAAATTCGGAAAGAGAGCCTTGTCTGATTGTTTTTGATTCGCGTCCTAATTGCATGCCTGTTACAAAAGGTACGGAAAAACATAACCAAATTTTTCCAGCACATGAAGAATGGCTTAGAGCTCTGGTTGAATCTGGATTTCCGTCGGAAAATGTGCTTTTAGTTGGTGTGAGAAATTCAGACCTTGAAGAGATTAATTTTTTAAGAGAAAAAAGAATTAGAGTTATTTCTATGAATCAGTTTATGGAGGATTTGGAAGACAGCTGTGATATTATCATGGAATTTTCAAACGGCAAAGAATTATACCTTTCAATTGATATAAGTGTTATTGACCCTGCATTTGCTCCAGCGACGGTTTACAGGGAACCAGGAGGTTTGACGTCGAGAGAATTTATTTATTTAATTCATAGGATTAATCTGATTAAAAATCTGAGAGGGATTGATATTGTTGAGATTAACGCGGCAGAAGATAAAAAATTTGGAGGCATAACGGTTAAGCTCGGCGCGAAGATTTTGAGTGAGTTGTTATGAATTTACGAAAATGTTTCTGTTTTTATTCCATCACTTACCTCAAACTACCTACAATATAAGATTTTTTTTATCTTTCTAATTAGTTCCAACCAGTCCACCCTCCACCACCCGCCCGAAGAAAATAAAAAATAATTCAGATTCACCATGCTTTATCACCATAAAATTACCCGCCCGCCCCTTTATAAAAAGCTAGATTAAAATTTATAAAACAATCTTTCTTTA